>JBGMRM010000143.1:0-5477 GCA_048061415.1 Gammaproteobacteria bacterium
TTACGGTCGGGTCGATATAGCAGTCGCCAATGCTGGTATTTTGCGCACCGGCGCTTTCCTGGAAATCAGCGAAGAAGATTTCGATGCGGTGATTCGCACCAATTTAAAAGGGATGTTCCTGACCGGCCAGGCCAGCGCACGCCAAATGGTTACACAAGACCCGCAGGGTGGCATCATTATCAATATGTCCTCGACTAACCAGGTACTGGCGATCCCCCAGATTACGCCGTACGTGGTGGCCAAGGGCGGTGTCGGGCAATTAACCAAAGTCATGGCGATCAGCCTGGTGGATCAGAATATTCGCGTCAACGGAATCGGTCCCGGCTCGGTAGCGACCGAGATGTTTCAGAAAAATATTGCAACCGACGAAAAAGCCCTGGCTGCAGTCATGTCACGCACGCCGATGAAACGCCCGGCCGAGCCCAGTGAAATTGCTTCTATCGCGGTATTTCTGGCATCTGAGGATTCTTCGTATATTACCGGGCAGACCATTTTTGCCGATGGTGGACGATTGCCGTTGGCTTACACCTGTTGACGCCCTCACCCTAACCCTCTCGACTCTGGTTCCGAACTTCGTTCTATCTCCGGTTCGCCGGATCGCTCCCTCCCTGGAGTCGTCCCAGAGGGAGAGGGTACAATTTATAGAGGTATCCGCTAGGAGATCATCTGATAATAAACATTCTGCGGATGCTCCGCTTCGATAAAGAAGTACCAGCGCTCGACGAGTAAGCCGATGAACTGGATCGAAAACGCGAGCAGGCCTGGCACGACTGTAGTTTGATTACCGAGCAGCAGCAAAATCACCGGCACGACAAAAACCGCCAACAGGAAAAACCATCGAGCGAGTTTCACCACTGTGGCGCCATAGGTATGGATAAAGGCGCGTGTATTGAAGCTACCGCCCATCGCGCCCTGCGCCATTTGCCTGATAGTCGGATGGTGGATGCCAATCGCCGATTGCAGCGTGCTTGGACTACGCAAGTTTTTATTTCGCACCAGGGAAGCATAACGAGATACAAATCCAGAGATCGTCAGAACAATCGCGAACCCCGAGTAGTAACCAAATAGCTGAGGATCGGTCTGGATTGACAGAACTGCCGCCAGGGTGAAGCCGGAGGCTGAACCGAGCAGCAAAAAATTCAGCACCGTCAGCGGGCTATGCCATTGGCGCAGGAATTTAAGGCAGGCATATATCATTGCGGTACAGACGAACAGACCGATCACCGCCAACATGCCTAAAAACCCGACCGCTGTCGACCATTCCACCGGATAGCCATTGCCAAGCACAATCATCACATCCCGGTTACCGAGGTATTTAAGCGCGGTATATACAAATATCAGCGCCATCGTCACCGGCAAAGCAATCACTTCCCGCGATAACCAGGAGGTACGCCACATCGCCGCGGCCCGCCAGGCGCGCTCAGGATGGCCCAGGTGGAAAAATGATGCGATTAACCCGGCGACCAAAAGGCCTAAACTGATCATTCCGGACCACACTGCGCCCTGTGAACTCGCTGGCATGGCTGGCAACACCGACAGCAGGCTCAACACTTCGGCGCTGTAATACGCCAGGTATAACCCCTGACCAGCGCCGATCAGGGTGGTGAGAAAAATGACGGAAAATGCGGGCTTCACGAATTATCGCCCCTTGCCTACCACGAGGTCGAATCGTCGAGCGTGGTGCGCGTAGTCGGTGCACGCTGCGCCCGGTCTTCCTTCTTCAATGGATTATCGACCCGCACCAGGTCATCCTCGTGCACTGTGATCTTTGTTTTGCGCCGGGGTAGATAATGATTGGCCGGTGCGGTGCCCCACTCCGGCATCAGTTGATAACCGGCTGATTCGTTGATCGCCCGGGATGCTTCGGAGCCCGGATCGTGAATATCGCCGAAGATTCGAGCCTCTGCCGGGCAGGCTAATACACAGGCGGGTTTACGCTCGGACTCGGGCAGGGATTCATCGTAGATACGGTCCACGCACAGCGTGCATTTCTTCATCACCCTCTGCTGCTCGTCGATTTCACGTGCACCGTAGGGGCAGGCCCAGGCGCAGTATTCGCAGCCGATACACTTGTCGTAATCGACCAGCACGATGCCATCTTCGGGACGCTTGTAACTCGCACCAGTTGGACAAACCGGCACACAGGGTGGGTCTTCGCAATGCAGGCAGGACTTCGGAAAATGCACCGTCTGCGTGTTGGGGAATTCGCCGATTTCGAAGGTTTGTACGCGGTTGAAAAAGGTTCCGGTAGGTTCCGCATCGTAGGGATTTCGATCGACCATCGGGCCCGCTTCGCCCGAAGTGTTCCATTCCTTGCAACTGGTCACGCAGGCATGGCAGCCAACGCAGGTGTTCAAATCGATTACCAGTGCTAACTGCGTCACCGTTGGCGTCTGCTGGTGACCAGGCCTTTAACGAATGCCTGCCACTTACCGCGGTGTGGTTCCATTCCCGGCACGGCATGCATCGTGTCGAACTGTGGGGAAGTGAGCCTGGGTTCGCCGTCATCGGCTTTGTAGACCCGCACGCGCACATCGTACCAGGCGGCCTGTCCGGTGACCGGGTCCGAATTGGAAAAACAATAATCGTCATTACCGGAGGGTATTTCTTCGTTGATCAAATGATTGAGTAAAAAACCTTTTTGCGACTCGTTGGCATCGCCACTCAAGGCCCAGCTACCCGAAACCTTGCCGATCGCATTCCAGGTCCACACGGTTCCCGGCTCTACCGCTTCGCTATACCGACACATGCAGCGAACCTTTCCGTGCGCCGACTCGACCCAGATCCAGTCGCCATCGCCGAAACCATTCTTGACACCCACCCTCGGGTTGACGAATAAATAATTGTGCGCATGGATTTGACGCAACCATGCGTTTTGCGAATCCCAGGAGTGGTACATCGCCATCGGCCGTTGCGTAATCGCATTGAGCGGATACCTGTCCTTGTCGATGGATTGCGATTCCAGCGGTTCGGAATAAAACGGCAGCGGATCGAAATGCAGGCGTACGCGCTCGCGCAGATATTCCGGTGGCTGGCGCCCTGCCCGCTTGCCTTCGGCCGCGAGACGAAACTTTTGCAACACTTCTGAATAGATATGCACATTGACCGGGTCGGTGTAGCGGATCAGTCCGTGGTCCTGCGCCCAGTGTAAGTAACCGCGGTTCCAGTTACGCATGTACTGGTACGAACGCGGCAATTCGTGCTGGTAGACGCAGTTATTCTTCGCGTACATCTCCCATTGATTCGGGTTGGGTTCGCCACGCATGAATTTTTCCCCACCCTTGCCGCGCAAACCAGCGAGAAAGCCGATTCCCGAACCGGGTTCGGTTTCGTAATTGATCACCAGGTCCTTGTAGTCTTTAAACTTCCGGCTACCGTCCAGATTCATGAAGCGTGGCAAGCGAAGACGTGAGGCGAGTTCCACTATGACATCCTGGAACGGGCGGCACTCACCCTTCGGTGGCACCACTGGAATCCGCACCGAATCGGCCGGCCCTTCGAACTCGGAAATCGGCCGGTCCAGCATCGACATCGCATCGTAGCGTTCGAGATAGGTGGTATCCGGCAACACGATATCGGCGAACGCGATAGTCTCGGAATGAAAGGCGTCACATACGATTAAAAACGGGATTTTGTATTCACCGTCGTCGTTTTTATCCACCAGCATTTCGCGCACACGCCCGGTATTCATCGACGAATTCCACGCCATGTTCGCCATAAACAACATCAGCGTATCGATCGGATAAGGATCACCGCGCCAGGCGTTGGTGATCACATTGTGCATCAGGCCGTGTACCGACAATGGATATTCCCAGGAAAAACCTTTATCGAGACGTACCGGGCCACCCTGCTCATCGACAAACAGGTCTTCGGGATCGGCTGGAAATCCCAGCGGCATGCCTTCGAGGGGTGCACCGGGTTGTACCGCGTCGGGTGAATTAGGCGGCTTGGCGCAGGGCGGTATCGGACGTGGAAACGGGGCCTTGTGGCGGAATCCACCCGGCCGGTCGATGGTTCCGAGCAGCGACATCAAAATACCCAGCGCACGGATCGTGTGGAACCCGTTCGAGTGCGCGGCGAGACCTCGCATCGCGTGGAACGACACCGGGTTACCGGTAATCGATTCGTGCTCGTTGCCCCAGGTGTCGGTCCAGGGGATCGGCAATTCGATTTGCTCGTCGCGCGCGGTAATACCCATTTCGTGCGCCAGGCGACGGATCGTCTCGGCGGGAATTCCAGTAATGTCCTCGGCCCACTCCGGGGTGTATTGCTCTACGCGTTCCTTCAATAACTGGAAAGACGGCTTCACTGCCGTGCCATCCTCCAGCCTAAATTCACCCATGAGTCTCGGGTCGGCGTTTTCGCTGTGCGATCGAACCGCGCGATCGGTGATTCGATCCCACCACATTTTGTTTTCCGGTTCGACGCAGGATTTCTCGACCTCCATTTGCGAGCGGATAAACAGGCCGTATTCGCCACTGTCGGGTTCCACATTGACCAAATCCGGCGAATTACTGTATTTCAATAAAAACTCCCGGTCGTAGAGACCTAAACCGATGATTTCATTGATAATTGCCAGTAGCAGCGCACCATCGGTACCCGGCCTGATCGGAATCCATTCGTCCGCGATCGCGGCATAGCCGGTACGAACCGGATTGATCGAAATGAACTTGCCGCCGTTGCGCTTGAATTTCGACAGTGCCATCTTCATCGGATTGGAATGATGGTCTTCGGCGGTGCCCATCATCACGAACAGGCGGGAACGCTCCAGGTCGGGACCCCCGAACTCCCAGAACGAACCACCGATGGTGTAAATCAGGCCAGCCGCCATATTGACCGAACAAAAACCGCCATGCGCGGCATAATTGGGTGTGCCGAACTGTTTGGCAAACAGGCCAGTGAGCGCCTGCATTTGATCGCGTCCGGTATAGAGTGCGAAACGCTTCGGGTCGGTTTCACGAATCGCCTCCAGGCGCTCGCTAATGGTGCTCAGCGCCTCTTCCCAGGATATTTCCTCGAACTCGGACTGGCCTCTTTCGGCGCCAGGCTTGCGCCGCAATGGTTTGGTTAGCCTTGCCGGGGAATACTGTTTCATGATGCCCGAAGCACCCTTGGCGCACAGCACACCCTTGTTGATCGGATGATTCGGATTACCCTCTATATAACGGATTTCACCGTCCTCGACCGTCACATTAATGCCGCATCTGCAGGCACACATGTAGCAGGTGGTCGATTTGATTTCTCGTTTCAGTGGAGCAGTTGCAGTCATCGATTCGAACCTGTTTCCATTTCGAGTTCAGAATCTCCAGTGTGCTAGCCCGGGCAGGGATAATCAAAATAAACTTTTTGATCGGGTGAGTAAATTTATTAATCGGCAATAAGTATTTTTAATTCATTAAGAGTAGTTATATATTTTACTTATAGCTGCGACGAACAAAAAAAGACCGCGTGATTCCAACCCCGAATCCCTCTGCTAT
>JBGMRM010000144.1:0-5447 GCA_048061415.1 Gammaproteobacteria bacterium
CGGCTCGAACTGAAGTATATCGAGCGGGATTTACCGGTATTTGGCGCCTTATGCCGCCGGCATTTCAAACTGGCCTCCCATAGCCTTAGCCAGCCAACGGCCGCATCGGCAGAGCAGCGCCTTGCGTTTGCACTGGAAAGATTTGGCGAAGAAGCACTCACGCCGAGGGAACGAGACGTGGCAGTATGCATTCTCAAAGGTCATTCATCCAAATCGACTGCGAGGATAATCGAAGTCAGCCCTGAAACCGTCAAGATTCATCGAAAAAACATTTACCGCAAGCTCAATGTTAGCTCTCAGAGTGACCTGTTCGTACACTTTGTGGCCACGCTAAACTAGCCAGTCTCTCGATCTTTAACCCTTTAGGGTTATATACAATTTCCGCTCCCCGGGCATAAAATTTTATAAAATAACGATAAAGTCTTAACCGAGGGCAACGTTTTGCCGGTAGATACTCATAAAGCCGCAATCGATATTCGAAACACGACCAAAATTTATGGCCAAAATCGCGATGACGGCGTGCTCGCCCTCGACGATGTGTCGCTGCTCATCCACGATAACGAATTTTTTACCCTGCTCGGCCCCTCGGGTTGTGGCAAAACCACCCTGCTGCGCCTGATCGCAGGATTCGAGCAGCCTACCCAGGGCGAGATTTTACTTTTTGACAGCCACCTGGAAGGCCTCCCCCCTTACAAACGCCCGGTCAATACTGTGTTCCAGCATTATGCGCTATTCCCGCATATGACGGTGACTGAAAATATCGCTTTTGGCCTGGAAATGCAGGGTAAACCGGAGGCGCAAATTAAAAATACCGTCGACGAAGTCCTTTCGCTGGTAAAGATGGAAGAACTGGCTAACCGAAAAACCGATCAAATTTCGGGTGGACAACAGCAGCGCGTGGCGCTCGCTCGTGCGCTGGCCCCACAACCCAGGGTTTTGTTGCTCGATGAACCCTTGTCCGCGCTCGATTTCAAGTTGCGCAAGGAAATGCAACTCGAATTAAAACGCCTCCAACTGGAAACGGGCATCACCTTTATATTCGTCACCCACGATCAGGATGAAGCTTTAACCATGTCCGACCGGGTTGCGGTGATGAACGAGGGTCAAATTCTACAAATAGGGACGCCGCGGGAAATTTATGACCATCCTGCCAGACGTTTCGTCGCCGATTTTATCGGTGACATTAATATTTTGCAGGCGCAGATACTAGGCAAAGACAATAGCGCCGCCAGAATTAAACTGCGTAACGGCTACCAGACGACTGCCAGTTTACCGTCACAATCGGATGGGCTAAGCGGAGCGGTCAGTGTCGCGGTGCGCCCGGAACAGCTGGAGTTTGCCGATAATGCAGATGAGGCGGCGCTGAATTGCACGATTAAAAGAATCTCCTATTTCGGATCGGGCTCTCATTATGAGCTTGAAACAGCGGATGGAGAGCTGGTTACCCTGCGCCAGCAAAATCGGCTCGGGGCCGACCGAAACCTGAGCGTCGACGAGCAGGTTAATATATCCCTCGCCGAGGGCAGCCTGCAGATCCTTGCAGACTAACAGGTGTGCTATGACTGAATCATTCAACACTAAGGTTCCTCAGAGCAAGTTGTCGGCCAGTGTGATTGCCGCTGAAAAGCAACTCCGCAGGACGCGTATTGCGCTGGTAGCGCCCGGTATTTTGACGATACTATTGATCGGCATCCTGCCGCTGTCGATTGTCCTGGTCTATTCATTTCTGGCGCCGGGCGACTATGGCGGCGTGAAATGGGAGTTTTCAACCGATGCCTACGTACAACTGCTGTTCGAAGAAGACATCTTCGATGGAACGCTCAGATTTAGCACCTCGTATCTTCAGATTTTCCTGCGGTCCCTGTTACTCGCAATATTTGCCACAGTGGCCAGTTTACTGCTTGGTTTTCCAACCGCTTATTTTATTGCCACGCGCTCGCCCGAGTCACGAAACGCCTGGTTATTCCTGATTACGATACCTTTCTGGACCAATCTTTTGATCCGCACCTATGCGATGCTGTTAATTTTGCGCGACGAGGGCGCTATCAATCTGGGCCTGATGAAAATCGGCCTGATCGAAAAGGCGATCCCGATGCTGTATACCAACTTTGCGGTCGGACTTGGTTTAATTTACGCGTTCCTGCCATTCATGATCCTGCCCATATATGCCAGCCTCGAAAAACTCGATTTTCGCCTGGTAGAAGCCGGCTTCGACCTCTACGCGGATCGGTTCAGGGTATTAAAGCGCATTATCATTCCCATCGCCAAACCGGGCATAGCCGCCGGTTGTATACTCGTATTCATCCCCAGCCTGGGTGCTTTTATCACGCCCGAATTGCTCGGCGGGGGTAAGTCGCTGATGATCGGAAACCTGATCAACATCATGTTTGGCAGTTCGCGTAACTGGCCTTTCGGCTCTGCAATTGCGCTGATATTGATGACCCTGGTGTTACTCTCATTGATAATTTATGTGCGCCGCAGCAGCGCAAAGAGGGCGGCGGCTCATGGCTGAGATAGCGGCCCTTGCGGATAAACCCAACACCGCCAAGGTGCATGATCTTAAATATCAGCCCGGATTCTCCGCTATCGCCTGGTTTTGCCTGCTAGTCCTCTATGCGCCTATCGCGGTGCTGGTTTTGTTTTCCTTTAATGCCAACCGCTCGGTCGCTGTCTGGACCGAGTTCAGCCTCGACTGGTATCGCCTGGCCTGGAACAACGAGGGCATTCAAAATGCTGCAATCATTTCACTCGAAGTCGCTGTCATTGCGATGCTGGCGTCTACCGTTATGGCGACCATGGCGGCGCTGGCCACTACCAGAACGGCCCCCTACCGGGGTTTGAACCTGGCTTTCACTATTATTAACCAGCCGTTGATGGTGCCGGAAATCGTCACGGCCGTAGCCACCCTGACTTTTTTTGCATTGATCAAACAGGCTACCGGCATCAACGGTATCGGTTATCTGATTATCGCGCATACGGTGTTTTGTATCCCGTTTGCCTATATGCCGATCCGGGCTCGGCTGGAAGATATGGATTTAAGCCTGGAACAGGCCGCTGCCGATCTTTACGCCCCGCCGTTCAAAGTTTTTTGGCGGGTTACTTTGCCACTATTGATGCCCGGCATTATGGCAGGCGCGATGCTGGCTTTCATCGTTTCGCTGGACGATGTGATCATCACACTTTTTGTCGGTGGTCCTGGCGAAACAACCCTGCCCCTCTATATTCTGGGGCAGATCCGACGAGGTGTGACGCCCGAAGTGAACGCGGTATCGACCGTGTTTCTCGGAGTTTCGGTGATCCTCGTCACAATAATTTTCCTGTTTGGGAAAACTAAAAAATAGGCGGGATACCTATCCCTGCTTAACCACTACCAATGAGGTGAAAAAATGAAAAAGTTACTGCTAACCATCGTCACCGCGACGAGTCTAAGCCTGGCGGCTGGTTCCGCTTTGGCCAAAGGCGAACTTAATATCTATAACTGGGGCAATTACACCAGCCCGGATATGATCAAGAAATTTGAATCGGAATTCGATGTCAAGGTGACACTGGATAGCTATGATTCAAATGAAACCATGCTCGCAAAAGTCGAACAGGGCGGCTCGGGCTACGATATCGTGGTGCCCGGCGATTATATGGTCGCCATCATGATTAAAAAGGGGCTGCTCGAAAAAGTTTTGCCAAACAAGATGGCCAACTTCAAAAACGTCGACCCAAAATGGGTGGATGTTTACTGGGATGAGGGTCGTAACTACACGATCCCCTAGCAATGGGGAACAACCGCGTTTCAAGTCGATACCACGGTTTACAAAGGCGATATCAACACCCTGGCCCTGATGTATGACCCACCCAAAGAACTACAGGGTCGCATCAACATGCTGAACGACATGAATGACGTTATCAACGGCGGCCTACGCTACCTGGGCTACCCACGTTGTAATAGTAACAGGGCTCAGTTAAAAGAACTCAATGATCTTTTGCTCTCGGCCAAAAAGAGCTGGCGTACGATGGACTATTCCACTATCGAGAAGCTGACATCGAAGGACGTGGACCTGTCGCAAAACTGGAACGGCGCCGCGATGCGGGCACGTGCCGACCGCCCCGAACTGAAATACGCCTATCCTAAGGAAGGCTTTACCGGCTGGATGGATAACGTTGCGGTATTGAAAGGCGCACCTAATGTTGAAAACGCCAAACTGTTTCTCAACTTCATGATGGATCCTGAAAATGCCGCCATGACATCGAATTTCGCACGTTATGCCAACGGTATCATCGGCAGTGATAAGTTCATGGACGCCGATATGACATCTGCCCCCGAGATTATCATTCCAGCCAGTGCGCCTGCGCCTGAGTTTGTCCCGCCCTGCGATCAGGATGTGGTCGCGCTTTACACCAAGATCTGGACGAACCTTAAAAAATAGGGCTTCCTCAATTCACCGGGGGTACCGGTTATTTCTGTACCTGCCCCCGGATTTTTTTAAAGCGATTCGGGTTATATATTGAGCCAGCCGACCACTAAACCGCAAACAGCCCGGGAACTGGGGATCATGCGCGGTTTTCCGCCGCCCGCCGAAAAACGGCCCGGACCAAGCGACTGGGATTTACCCCCTTTTAACCGCTGGTCGTTTTTGAACATGCGCAGCCTGTTTCCCACCGCCGACGTAAAATCCGATCCCGATAATCTAAAACCTCTGGCTGAATCCAAACGGGATTTGCTTTCTACTGTTTTTAGTGATTACCAGGGTAAAAAGACGACAGTATCCGAGTTTATCGATAACACCTATACAGATGGTTTTATCGTTTTGCATCGGGGCAATATTGTTTCAGAACACTACTACAACGAGATGGCGCCGGATACCAGACACTTATCGCAATCGGTTGCTAAATCTATCGTCGGCTGCCTGGCCGGTATATTGGTTGATCGGGGATTACTGGATACCAGCGCGCCACTGACAAGCTATGTTCCTGAACTGGCTTCGTGTGGCTATAAAGACGCGAAGCTGAGTCACGCGCTGTCAATGACTAGCGGTGTGAGGTTCGTCGAGGAGTATAATGCGCCCCATTCCGACATGACTCGAATCGATATCGCCTGCGGCTGGCGGCCGACGCCGGAGGGTAAAGATCAACCGACTATTCACGACGTCATTTTGAGCCTGCCAAAAATCAGAGAACACGGTAAGACCTTCAACTATCGATCGGTGGAAACCGAGGTTGTCGCCTGGGCGATTGAAAGGGCGACCAATCAGTCATTATGCAAGTTGGTGAGTGAGTTAATCTGGCAAAAGACAGGCGCGGGACATGACGCCTTTTTTACCGTCGACAGGACCGGAACCGCAGTAGCCAGCGGTGGGTTTAATGCGACGCTCAGGGATTACGCCCGGTTTGGCTTAATGATGCAAAATGATGGCCTGGTCGGCAAGACCCGGGTGGTATCGAAAAGCTGGGTCGAC
>JBGMRM010000145.1:0-5438 GCA_048061415.1 Gammaproteobacteria bacterium
TGTTGGACCTTATTTATGAAAGATGCGTCCCCCAGGTAAATTTGATTCGAAACTTTCCCCCATATCGGCCCATTTTTTAATCCCGCCAACACGAAGGCTTTATATTGTTTGATCGCTGTCCTCCGCTCTTTGCCAAATTGAGCCAGCAGGTAATCGCCTGATAACCACTCGGGTGAGGGAATTTTTCCGGTGATCGACCGATAACTGCTCCATGGCCAGTCACCGGCCTGTTTTACCTTATCGGCTTTTACCGGATTGAGGACAATATACCGGCTTAGCTCTAACAGATAGGCGTCTTCATTGACCAGTATCGCCTTGTAACGCCCCTGAAACAGGTGGCCTGATTTACCGTGACGGCGATTATAGGCCTGGGTATAGTCGCCATTGTGCTGGCGCATGCCTTTGCTCAAATTACCATCGGGTGTCTTTAGCAGCAGGTGGTAATGGTTGTCCATCAAACAATATGCGTAGCAGGTCCAGTTGAACCGGGTTATTACCGACGCAAATATTTCTAGAAACCTGTCCCGATCAGTATCGTCTTCGTAGATATCCTCGCGCCGGTCTCCTCTCGAAGTGATGTGATATAGCGCGCCGGGAAATTCTAATCGCAGAGGTCTGGCCATGCACCAAAGCTTATCAGGATACAGGTCTAGATTCTAGACCTGACCCTGAACGGCTTCGGCTTCGGCTTCGGCTTCGGCTATCACTTCTGCGTCTTCTGTGCTCTCATCTTCCGGTATTATCGGCATCGCGGGTTGCAGACGACTCAGGCGCCGCTCTTCGTGGTAGGATTGTCCGGTACCGGCCGGGATCAGGCGGCCGACGATGACATTTTCCTTTAACCCACGCAAATCATCCCTGCCACCCTTGACGGCAGCCTCGGTGAGTACGCGCGTGGTTTCCTGGAACGAAGCCGCCGAAATAAACGATTCGGTAACAAGCGAAGCCTTGGTGATGCCGAGCAGGTCCTGCACGAAGGTCGCGGGCTTTTTATTCATCGCGACGACCTTGTCGTTGGTATCGAGCACGCGCGCCTTGTCAACCTGGTCACCGCGTAACAGACGGGTATCGCCGCCATCGACTATGGTAACTTTACGCAGCATCTGGCGCACAATGACTTCGATGTGTTTGTCGTTGATCGCAACACCCTGCAGGCGATAAACATCCTGAACTTCGTTGACCATGTAATTGGTCAAGTCCTTCAGGCCCTTGATGCGTACAATATCGTGCGAATCGAATTCGCCATCCACCAGTACCTCACCTTTTTCCACATGCTCGCCTTCGAATACATTGATGTGACGAAACTTGGGAATCAGGGTTTCGATCGATTCGTCGTCAGTATTGGTAATGACCAGACGCTTCTTGCCCTTGGTTTCCTTGCCATAGGAGATTGTGCCGGTCATTTCCGACAGGATGGCCGGTTCCTTCGGTTTTCTCGCCTCGAACAGGTCGGCAACACGTGGCAGACCACCGGTGATGTCACGGTTCTTGGAAGATTCCTGCGGGATCCTGGCGAGAACATCGCCGACCTTGATCGATGCACCGTCTTCGACGTTGACGAATGCGCCGCCTGGCAACATATAGTGTGCCGGAATATTGGTGCCCGCGTAACACAGGGGCTTGCCCTTGCCGTCGATCAGTTCGATGGTCGGGCGTAATTCCTTACCCGCGTTGGAGCGAATCGAGTCGTCCATTACTTCGATCGAAGTTAATCCGGTGATTTCATCGATTTTGTGTTGGACCGTTACCGCTTCGACAAAATCCGAAAATTTGACCTTGCCCGCGACCTCGGTTATTACCGGGTGCATATGCGGGTCCCAGGTTGCCACAGTCTGTCCCGATTTGACTTTGTCTCCATCCTTGACACCGAATTCAGAGCCGTAGGGGATTTTATACCTTTCTTTCTCCCGGCCACTCGCGTCGGTAATGCCGACTTCGCCAGAGCGCGATACAGCCACCAGTTTTTTGGATGCGTTCTTGACGACCTTGACGTTATGGAAACTGATCGTGCCGTTATTCCTGACCTCGATGCTATTAACCGAGGCCGAACTACTCGCCGCACCGCCTATATGGAATGTACGCATGGTTAACTGCGTACCGGGCTCACCGATAGACTGCGCGGCAATGACTCCGATCGCCTCACCTTTGCCGACGACGTGTCCGCGGGCGAGTTCGCGTCCATAGCATTTAACGCACAAACCGTGGCGCGCCTCGCAGGTTACCGCGGAACGGACGGTAATTTCATCGACGCCGAGTTCGTTAATCATTTCGACTTCAGCCTCTTCGAGCAAGGTACCGCGTGGGATTACGACTTTTCCCTTATCGTCTTCCAGATCCTGCTGAATCACACGCCCCAGTACGCGCTCACCGAGTTCGACGACGATATCACCACCTTCGATCACCGGGCGTAATTCGATACCCTGTTCGGTGCCACAATCGTCCATGTTGACCACCAGGTCCTGCGACACGTCGACCAGCCGGCGTGTCAGGTACCCGGAGTTTGCGGTCTTCAGCGCGGTATCGGCCAGACCCTTACGCGCACCGTGCGTGGAGATAAAGTACTGCAGCACGTCGAGACCCTCGCGAAAGTTCGCGGTGATGGCGTTTTCGATAATTGATCCATCCGGCTTGGCCATCAGGCCACGCATGCCGGCGAGCTGCCGGATCTGTGCGGCGGAACCCCGTGCGCCCGAATCGGCCATTACGAATATCGAGTTAAATGAATCCTGCACCACCTCGTTGCCATCGGCGTCAACTACGACTTCCTTGCCGATCGCGTTCATCATCGCGCGCGCAACCTTGTCGTTCGCATGCGACCAGATATCGACTACCTTGTTATAGCGTTCTCCAGAAGTCACCAGACCGGTGGCCCACTGCTTTTCGATGCCCTTGATCTCTTTTTCCGCGGCGGCGATCAGGGCAGGCTTTTCTTCCGGTACGATCATGTCGTTAACACCGATAGAAATGCCCGATTTGGTCGCATAGCGATAACCGGTATACATCAACTGGTCAGCGAGGATGACGGTTTCCTTGAGGCCCACGGTGCGGTAACAGGCATCGATCAGGCTGGATACATTCTTTTTGTCCTGGGTACAGTTAACCAGGTCGAATGACAGGCCTTCGGGTAGCAACTCGCCGAGAATTGCGCGACCCACTGTGGTTTCGACCAGGGTTTTGACCGGTACTTTATTACCTTTTTCGTCGCGTTCGTAATTGATCACGCGGCACTTGATGCGCGCCTGCAATTCAACCACATTGGTGCTATAGGCACGCTCGGCTTCCTTGGCATCTGCAAACACCATCCCTTCACCCTGCACATTGACCTTGTCGCGCGTCATGTAATAAAGGCCGAGGATGATATCCTGGGTCGGCACGATAATCGGTTTACCATTCGCCGGAGACAAGATATTGTTGGTCGACATCATCAACGCGCGTACTTCGAGTTGCGCCTCGATCGACAGCGGCACGTGCACGGCCATCTGGTCACCATCGAAGTCCGCGTTAAAAGCAGTACAAACCAGTGGGTGCAACTGAATCGCCTTGCCCTCGATCAGGATCGGCTCGAAGGCCTGAATCCCGAGGCGGTGCAGGGTCGGGGCACGGTTTAACATGATCGGGTGTTCGCGAATGACTTCTTCGAGGATATCCCAGACTTCCGCCACTTCGCGTTCCACCAGCTTCTTCGCCGCCTTGATCGTGGTGGCGAGCCCACGTAACTGTAACTTGCTGAAAATAAACGGTTTAAACAGTTCGAGCGCCATCTTCTTGGGTAGCCCGCACTGGTGCAATCGCAGGGTAGGACCCACCACTATGACCGAACGGCCCGAATAGTCCACGCGCTTGCCCAGCAGATTTTGACGGAAGCGACCCTGCTTGCCCTTGATCATGTCCGACAGGGATTTTAATGGACGCTTGTTGGTGCCGGTAATCGCGCGGCCGCGGCGGCCATTGTCGAGTAGTGCATCGACCGATTCCTGCAGCATGCGTTTTTCGTTGCGCACGATGATGTCCGGTGCGTTGAGTTCGAGCAACCGCTTGAGACGATTGTTGCGGTTGATCACGCGGCGGTACAAATCATTCAGATCGGAGGTAGCGAAGCGGCCACCGTCGAGCGGCACCAGCGGACGCAGGTCGGGTGGTAAAACAGGTAACACGGTCATCACCATCCATTGCGGCTTGTTGCCGGAATCGATGAAAGCCTCGACCAGTTTTAAGCGTTTGGAGAGGCGCTTGAACTTGGTTTCCGATTTCGTGCTATCGATTTCCTCGCGCAGTTGCTGCGCTTCGATTTTTAAATCGACTTCTTTTAACAACTCGAATACCGCTTCTGCGCCCATTTTGGCGTTGAAATCATCGCCAAATTCCTCGATTGCTTCGAGGTAGGTTTCGTCGGTTAGTAACTGGCCTTTTTCCAGCGTTGTCATGCCGGGGTCGATAACGACAAAGCCTTCGAAATAAAGTACACGCTCAATATCGCGTAGAGTCATATCGAGCAGCAGGCCGATACGCGAGGGCAGCGATTTTAAAAACCAGATATGCGCGATCGGGCAGGCCAGTTCGATATGACCCATGCGTTCGCGGCGAACCTTGGTCTGTGTGACTTCGACGCCGCATTTTTCACATACCACACCGCGGTGCTTCAGGCGCTTGTACTTGCCACACAAACACTCAAAGTCTTTCACCGGGCCAAAAACCTTGGCGCAGAATAAGCCATCGCGCTCGGGCTTGAAGGTACGATAGTTGATGGTTTCAGGTTTTTTAACTTCGCCGTATGACCATGATCGCACCATATCGGGCGAAGCCAAACCTACGCGGATATGGTCGAAATTGTCGTTCTGACCCGGCTTTTTTAATAAATTAAGTAAGTCTTTCATGATTATTCCTGCTCAAGCTCAATATTCAGGCTTAAAGACCGAATTTCTTTAAGCAATACATTAAACGATTCGGGCATGCCAGCTTCCATACTGAAATCGCCGTCAACGATGTTCTTGTACATCTTATTGCGGCCATTCACATCGTCTGACTTGACCGTCAACATTTCCTGCAGCGTATAGGCGGCGCCATAAGATTCGAGCGCCCAGACTTCCATCTCTCCAAATCGCTGACCACCGAATTGCGCTTTGCCACCGAGCGGCTGCTGCGTTACCAGGCTGTAAGGGCCGGTGGAGCGCGCGTGCATCTTGTCGTCTACCAGATGGTTTAACTTCAACATGTACATGTAGCCCACCGTGACCGGCCGATCGAAAGCTTCACCGGTACGACCGTCGATCAGCGTGGTCTGCCCGGTTTCGGGCAATTCGGCGAGCGCCAGCATGTTCTTGATTTCCTCTTCGTCTGCCCCGTCGAATACCGGCGTTGCCATCGGCACACCATCGCGCAGATTGCTGCAAAGCTCGAGAGTTTCCCTGTCGTTGAGTTCCTTGAAGTTCACCTTTTCG
>JBGMRM010000146.1:0-5431 GCA_048061415.1 Gammaproteobacteria bacterium
TCGACGAATTTTGATCTCCAATCTACTTCGTCCAGAATAAATCAGAGGTTCCTTAGTTAAGTGCGTAAACTTTTGACTCCTGTTTCGAACGCAATAATCACGGAAAAAACTCGGCTTTAGGGTCACTTATTAAAATGGCATCCCGGGGGGCATCTTCCCTTTCAACCCTCGCATCATATTGGCCATACCGCCTTTGCTGCCCATTTTTTTCATCATTTTCTGCATCTGCTTATGTTGCTTGAGCAGTCGATTGACATCCTGAATCTGGGTTCCCGACCCGGTTGCGACGCGCCTTTTGCGTGAACCGTTGATCACTTCGGGTTTACGCCTTTCCCGCGGGGTCATCGAATCGATGATGGCAACCATGCGTTTCATCTGCCGGCTATGCGCCGGGTCCCGCATGGCTTGTGTAATCCCGGCATTCATGCCTGGTAATTTATCGATCATGCTGCCAAGCCCTCCCATTTTATCCATTTGTGCAAATTGATCGCGCAGGTCTTCGAGGTCAAAGCCTTTGCCTTTCCTGACTTTTTGAGCGAGTTTTTTGGCCTTGTCCTGATCGACTTTTTCATGTACCTGCTCGACCAGCGACAAAATGTCGCCCATTCCCAGTATGCGCGATGCCATCCGCTCGGGATGAAACGCTTCCAGCGCATCTGTTTTCTCACCCGAACCGATGTACTTGATAGGTTTACCGGTAATCTGGCGTACCGACAATGCGGCGCCGCCACGGGCATCGCCATCGGTCTTGGTCAATATCACACCACTAAGCGGTAAGGCGTCGCCAAATGCCTTTGCGGTATTGGCTGCATCCTGACCGGTCATGCTATCGACTACGAACAGGGTTTCAGCCGGAGAAATCGCGGCGTGGATGGCCCTGATTTCATCCATCATCTGCTGATCGATATGTAATCGACCGGCAGTATCCAGAATCAGCACATCGGCATTGTTTTTACGCGCGGCTTCCAGCGCCTGACGCGCTATGTCGACCGGTTTCTGCGATTTATCGCTGGGATGAAAACTTGCATTAACCTCGTTGGCCAGTGTCTGCAACTGATCGATCGCCGCGGGCCGGTAGATATCCGCGCTGGCGACAATGACTTTCTTCTTCTCGACCTCGATCAGGCGTCGCGCCAGTTTGGCCACGGTCGTGGTTTTACCAACGCCCTGCAGGCCCGCCATCAGTATCGTCACCGGTGGTTTCTGATTCAGGTCGATGCCATCGTGCTGATCGCCCATTACCGCCACGAGTTCATCGTTAACCACCTTGATCAAAGCCTGCCCGGGTGAAAGGCTACCAACGACGTCCTTGCCCAGCGCTTTTTCCCTGACACGTTCGATGAAATCTCGTACCACCGATATCGCCACATCGGCTTCCAGCAGGGCTATGCGCACTTCGCGCAAGCTATCGCTGATATTATCTTCGCTCAGACGTCCCTGCCCACGCAGGTTTTTCATTGCCTGGGAGAGGCGCTCGGTTAGATTTTCAAACATGGTATTAGCTCGGGCTACAGGCCAGGAAAAGCGCGATTATAACAATGGCTCTTCGCCATATCGAGTGGGTAAATTAAGCTGGTGGAGTCGAAGGCTAATCGCCTATAGCTTAAAGATTTCACCACCATTTAGACGCTTCACATTAAAATCGGGCATGGCTTCGACGCATTCCCGGTAAATCAGGTCTTCCTCACCAGGTTTAAAATGAGTGAGCCACACGTCAGGGCGGTGCCTCAGCTTTTTAATATCTTCACCGAGTAACGATGGACAATAGTGTTTGGCAACCTTACTGATTTCCAGCTCACTGTTAGAGAAAGCGGATTCGACAAACATCATGTCGATATGATCGTAACCATTCAGCACGTCCCACAGGTTGTCATTGGTCGTGGTATCGCCACTAAACACGACTGTCCGATTTCGCGTAGAGACACAGTATCCGACCCCCGGAACCGTATGATTGACCCGAATCATTTCGAATTCACGCGAGCGGATAGTGACTTTTTCGCCCGGTTTCATTGCCTTGAAATTTATCGAGGGGTTATCTCTGGTGGGGAGTTCGGAAAAGTCCGGCCATATTACCCAGTTAAAAATATGGGTTTTGAGCGCCTGGATCGTTTCCTCCAGTGCATGGACAATTATTGGCTCGTCGTGAACCCCAAACATACTGTCAGCCAGTAATGGCAGGCCAACCACATGATCCATGTGGGAATGAGTGAGAAAAATATGGCGTATTCCAGTCATATTATTTAACGGCACATCGCCAAGCCCGGTGCCAGCATCGACCAGCACATCGTCGTCAATTAAAAACGAAGTTGTTCTTAAATTAGCCCCAATACCGCCGGCCCACCCGAGTATTTTAATTTGCATTAATTTTTTTCTGGTCTTTTTGCTTAGCGCTGTGTTGTTTTAACTGAGTTTTGCCTGTCACTCCTAGTTTATAGCAAAATCCAGCTACAATTTCGAAGCAAATTTCTCAATTCAGCGGAAATTAACACAGAATAATTCACATTAATATAACCCCATGCCGATTAACATGCACTCGGTCACAATTCGACTCGAGTGCAGGCGATCCGGCAAAATGCTCCCAGGAAATCGGCGCTTCAGGGTAACCAGCGGCTAGTGCGGCAGCATAAATTTTCAGTTACACTAAGGCCTGAGACACGATTAAAAAGTGATGTTCCCGACCATAGCAAGCGCTCTTGCCACAGTTTTATACAGTCTGTCCGCATTTCTGATATTCAGACAACTGGGCAACCCGGCTCGGCCACGGTGGAAGCCCCTGGCGCCTGCCTTGCTGGCGATTCTGGTACAGGCCGTGGTGCTCAACAACATCATTTATAGCCCTGCGGGTTTGAACCTGGGTTTTTTTATCGTATTCTCGCTAATCTGTTGGCTGATCTCGATCCAGATATTGCTGACCAGTATTTTTCACCGCGTCGAAAGCCTTGGAATAGCGATATTTCCCGTGAGTGGCCTTGCCAGCCTGAGCTCGGGTCTGGTCAGCTCCGAATACCTGATTACGACCGGTAGCGAAGCCATACAGGGACACATTATGGTGTCGGTAATCGCTTACAGCCTGATCATGCTAGGCGCTTTCCATGCGATCCTGCTCGCTTACCAGGACCACCTGATACGCGCGCACCATCCTGGCGGTTTCATCCGCTTCCTGCCACCGCTGCACGAGATGGAAACGCTTTTATTCCAGTTTTTAAGCTTCGGCTTTATCGCGCTAAGCGCTTCCCTGATCACCGGGTTTATCTTTCTCGAAGACATTTTCGCGCAGCATCTGGTGCACAAGACAGTGTTATCTATCATCGGCTGGTTTATTCTCGGTATTTTGCTGTTTGGACGCTTCAAGTTTGGCTGGCGAGGCAAGACCGCGATTCGCTGGACGCTGGTTTCTTTCGCCTTTTTAATGCTGGCTTTTTTCGGCAGCAACCTTGTACTCGAGTTTATCCTTTCACCCTGAACACATGCCTTGAACGATATTCCGCTATACCTGTTGCTGATTGTCCTGCTTGGATTAATCGTGATGTCGGCATTTTTCTCCGGTTCTGAAACTGGCCTGATGAGCCTTAATCGCTATCGGCTCAAACATCTGGCGGAGAAAAATCACGGTGGTGCAAAGCGCGCGCTGGAGTTACTCGCCAAACCCGACAAATTGATCACCCTGATCCTGCTGGGCAACAATTTCATCAATATCCTGATTATCCAGCTCGCAACTTATATTGGCTACAAATTATACGGCGATGTCGGTATAGCCATAGCTACCGGGGTGCTAACCCTGGTATTACTGTTATTTGCCGAGGTGACGCCCAAGACGCTGGCGGCGAGCAGGCCAGAAAGCATCGCCTTGCCGGCAGCCTATGTTTACAAGCCTCTGCTGCGGCTGTTGTCTCCTTTGGTCGCAATAATCGACTGGATCACGAAAATTATCCTGATGCCGTTGCAGGTGTCGGACAAAACCCGTGAGAATGATGCACTCAACTCGGAAGAGTTACGCGTCGCGGTGAACGAAACCAGCGGACTGATTCCCGATTCACACCGCGACATGCTGCTCAGTATTCTCGACCTGGAAAAGGTCACCGTTGACGATATTATGGTGCCGCGCAGTGAAATTATCGGCATCGACCTGGAGGAGAACTGGAATGATATTCTCAACCATATTACCAAGTTGTCGTATACCAGATTTCCTGTATTTTCCGGCGATATCGATAATATAATCGGCATCGCGCAATTGCGAAAAATATTGCCCTTAATGATGGCCGACGAATTTAACCAGGAAAGTCTGGCAAAATTAACGCGCCAGAGTTATTTCATACCGGAAGGAACTCCGTTGACCACGCAACTGCTCAATTTTCGTAAAAACAAACGCCGTATAGGTTTTGTCGTCGATGAGTACGGCGACATTCAGGGGCTGGTGACGATCGAAGACATCCTGGAAGAAATTGTCGGCGAATTCACCACCGATCCGACCGCCCTGCATCAGTCTTTCGTTCAGGAAGAAGACGGCAGATATCTGATCGATGGTTCCACCCATATTCGTGAGATAAATCGAAATTTGAAACTGGACCTGCCGAGTGACGGCCCCCGCACCCTGAACGGCCTGATTCTGGAACATATGGAATTCATCCCCGAAGCCGGTACCAGCCTGAGGATCAATCACTACCCGATCGAGATAATGCAGGTGAAGAATAACAGGGTTAAAACCGTACGCCTGTCGACGCAACAAATCCTGAGCAGGCAGGCTCGGCAGGTCGAATCGTCGACCGATGGCTAAAGCACGTTCGCAATTTCAATGCTGTGAATGCGCCAGCATATTGCCCAAGTGGTCGGGCCAATGCCCCGAATGTAAAAGCTGGAATGCCATCGAGGAAATACCGATTACCGCCCCAATCGGTAAAAGCGGTGCGCGTTGGCCTGAAACCCCGGCAAGATCCGAAGTCATGCTACTAAAGCAGATTCCGGTTCAGAGTACCCCGCGATTCAGCTGCGAAATCACCGAGCTGGATCGCGTACTGGGTGGTGGCCTGGTGCCGGGTTCGGTGGTATTGCTGGGCGGTGACCCGGGCATCGGCAAATCGACCCTGTTACTACAGTGCCTGACCCGGATCAGCCAGCAGCAACAGGCGCTTTACGTCACCGGCGAGGAATCACTGCAACAGGTAAGACTGCGCGCGCAGCGCCTCAAGTTGCCAAACGAGTATTTAAAGTTGCTTAGCGCAACCTGCGTGGAGGAAATTATCGCGCAGGCCATTAGCAGTAAGCCCACGGTAATGGTAATCGACTCGATTCAAACCGTTTTTAGCAACAGCCTGCAATCCGCCCCTGGGTCGGTCAGCCAGATTCGCGAAAGTGCTGCCATACTGGTGCGCCTCGCCAAGCAAAGTAATATCGCGATATTTCTGGACGGTCATGTAACCAAGGAGGGGTTACT
>JBGMRM010000147.1:0-5429 GCA_048061415.1 Gammaproteobacteria bacterium
ACGGTTCTAACCACCACCGCGTTGTACACTTCACCCTTTTTGACCTTGCCGCGCGGGATTGCATCCTTGATGCTCACCTTGATGATGTCGCCGATAGCCGCGTAACGCCGCTTCGATCCGCCCAGTACCTTGATGCATTGCATCTTGCGCGCACCGCTGTTATCTGCCGCATTTAAAACCGTTTGCATTTGAATCATGACTATATTCCCGTATTAAGCCTAACCGGCCTTTTCGACTATTTTTACCAGGGTCCAGGATTTGGTCCTGGACAGCGGGCGGCATTCGCTAATTTGCACGGTATCGCCAATACTGCACTCGTTATTTTCATCATGGATATGCAGTTTGGTAGACTTCTTTACAAACTTGCCATAAATCGGGTGCTTGACTTTTCGTTCGATCAGCACGGTGGCTGATTTATCCATCCTGTCACTCACGACCGACCCGGTCTGAATTCTTGAAACAATCGCTTCACTCATGACTGCGCACTGCGTCGATTAGCATTTATCACTGTTTTAACCCGGGCGATATTCTTGCGAACCTTCGCGAACTTATCCGGGCGAATGCCATCCGGGTTAATGCCTTTTTGCATACGCAGATTGAACTGCTCGCGCAGCAGCGCACTTAACTCGTCGCGCAATTCCTGCTCGGTTTTCGATTTCAATTCTGATGCGTTCATCACATGACCTGCCTTGAAACAAATGTTGTCTTGAACGGAAGCTTGGCCGCGGCGAGTCTAAATGCCTCTCGTGCGATACCTTCGTTAACGCCTTCCATTTCATACAGCACGCGTCCGGGCTGTACTTTGCAAACCCAGTACTCGACGTTGCCCTTACCCTTACCCATGCGGACTTCGAGCGGCTTCTTGGATACGGGCACATCGGGAAATACACGAATCCAGATTTTACCGCCACGCTTGACGCGGCGGGTCATGGCGCGCCGGGCCGCTTCGATTTGGCGCGCGGTAATTCTTCCCCGCTCGACGGCCTTGAGCCCGAATTCGCCAAAACTGACCTTGTTGCCAGTCGACGCGAGGCCCCGGTTTCGACCCTTAAACTGTTTTCTGAATTTTGTTCTTTTAGGCTGTAACATAATTAGTTCTCTTACTTGCTCGCTTGCCCGGGCTTGCCTGAATCTTTATTGGTCAGGTCGAACACTTCGCCCTTGTATATCCATACCTTGACACCCAGGATGCCATAGGTGGTAAGCGCTTCGGCGAAACCATAATCGACGTTTGCGCGCAGCGTGTGCAGGGGTACTCGGCCTTCCCGGTACCATTCGTTACGTGCAATTTCAACGCCGTTCAATCGGCCGGATACGTTGATCTTGACGCCTTCGGCACCGATGCGCATTGCATTGGTAACCGAACGACGCATCGCCCGCCGGAACATAACGCGGCGCTCGGGTTGCGAGGCAATTCCCTCTGCAACCAGCTGGGCGTCCAGCTCGGGCTTTCGGATCTCTTCGATACTGATCTTTACATTATTGATATGTACCGATACCAGCGACGCGACTTCAATGCGTAACCTTTCGATGTCTTCACCCTTCTTGCCGATGATGATACCGGGGCGCGCGGTATGAATCGTGACCGCAACCGACTTGGCTGGACGCGATATCTGAATGCGGCTTACCGCTGCCTGCGACAACTTCTTTTTCAGATAGTCACGAATTCTCAGGTCTTCGGCGAGATAATCGGCGAACTGTGCGCTACCCGCGTACCACTTGGATGTCCAGTCGGTCGAAATTCCGAGTCGGAAACCTGTAGGATGTACTTTTTGCCCCATCGTTGCCTCTTTAGCTGTCCGCAACGGTCACGGTAATGTGACTGCTGCGTTTCAAAATTCTGTTGCCGCGCCCTTTAGCGCGCGCGCGCATGCGCTTCATGCTCGGACCCTGGTCGACGAATATCGATGAAATCTTGAGCTCATCGATGTCCGCGCCGTCGTTGTGCTCCGCATTGGCGATCGCCGATTCAAGCACTTTACGCAGCATCGCCGCGGCCTTCCTGTTGCTGAAGTTTAATAGCGTCAAGGCCTGGTCGACTGGCATTCCCCTGACCTGGTCTGCCACGAGGCGGCATTTTTGCGCCGATATTTTGGCATGCCGATGTTTAGCACTGGTTTCCATTTGCCTTACCTATCGCTTCGCTTTCTTATCGACTACATGACCACGGTAGGTCCGGGTGAGGGAAAATTCCCCCAGCTTGTGTCCCACCATGTTCTCATTGATCAACACCGGTACATGCTGCCTGCCGTTATGCACCGCTATGGTCAGGCCAACCATATCCGGCACGATCATCGAACGTCTCGACCAGGTTTTGATCGGGCGTTTGTTATGGGTGCTGACCGCCTCATGCACCTTGACGGATAAATGCTGATCGACGAATGGGCCTTTTCGCAGTGAACGTGGCATCGCTAATTACCTCTTGTTCCGTTTACGCACGATCAGCCTGTCGGTGCGTTTGTTGGACCGTGTTTTAAATCCCTTGGTGGGAGTTCCCCAGGGTGAAACCGGGTGGCGCCCACCCGAGGTGCGGCCTTCGCCACCACCATGCGGATGGTCAACCGGGTTCATCGCAACCCCACGCACGGTGGGACGCACCCCGCGCCAGCGTGAGGCGCCGGCCTTTCCGAGCGACCGCAGGTTATGTTCGCCGTTACCTACTTCGCCGATCACTGCACGGCAATTAGCCAAAACCTTGCGTATTTCACCAGAGCGCAGTCTCAACGTGGCATAGCCGCTATCGCGCGCCACATACTGCGCAGATGTACCCGCAGAACGAGCCAGTTGTGCGCCTTTGCCGGGCTTCAGTTCGATGCAATGCACCACCGTACCGACTGGAATGTTGCGCAGAGGCAGGCAGTTGCCGGCCTTGATTCCAGCGTCATCACCGGATCGCAACACGGCGCCTTCGGCTATCCCTTTGGGCGCGATGATGTAACGGCGCTCACCGTCCAGGTACTTCAGCAGCGCAATGTGCGCACTGCGGTTCGGATCGTATTCGAGACGCTCAACCACGGCATTGATGCCGTCCTTGTTGCGCTTGAAATCGATCATGCGGTAGCGCTGTTTGTGACCACCGCCGATATGGCGCGTAGTAATTCGGCCGGCGTTATTACGGCCACCCGTTTTTGATTTCTTTTCTACCAGCGGTCCGTAGGGTTTACCCGCATAAAGCCCCGGGGTTTTGACCGAAACAACGAAGCGGCGTCCTGGCGAGGTTGGTTTTGCTTTGATTAATGCCATGATTTCTATGCGCCTATGGAGGCCAGGTCGATTTCATGACCCTGTTCGAGTGAAACGTATGCCTTTTTCCAGTCTTTACGACGGCCCTGACGCTGGCCCATGCGCTTGGACTTACCATTGACCTTGACGGTGCGTACGCTGGCTACCTTGACGCCGAACAACTGCTCGACCGCTTCTCTTATTTCGGCCTTTTTAGCGTCGGTGGCTACCTTGAAGACATGCTGGTTGCTGGCATCACCGAGGAGCGCTGCTTTTTCTGAAATATGGGGCGATTTTAGAATATGAAATATTCTCTGGTCGTTCATAACAAACGCTCCTCAAGCTTTTTCAGTGCCGCCTGATCGATCACGACCTTCTCCTGCCTGACCAGGCTTAGCGGGTCGACGATAGCGACATCCATGACCTGTATATTGGGAATATTTCGGGCCGCGAGGTAGACGTTGGCGTCCAGTCCATCGGTTAATATCAGCGCGTTATCCACACCCAGTTCGTTTAAACGCCTGTGCATAAGGCCTGTTTTTGCCTCGCTCACGCCAAGCTTGTCGATCAGGATCAAACGTTGCTGGCGCACCAGCTCCGATACCAGGCTGCGCATACCGATGCGGTACATTTTCTTGTTAATCTTCTTGCTGTAGTCCCGTGGGGTAGCAGCAAAGGTGACACCTCCAGAGCGCCAGATTGGGCTCCTGATGGTCCCGGCGCGCGCGCGGCCGGTGCCTTTTTGACGCCAGGGCTTGGCGCCGCCGCCACTGGCGGTGGAACGGCTTTTCTGCGCTTTGGTTCCGGCGCGGCCCGCGCTCATGTAGGAGACTACCAGTTGATGCACCAGGGGTTCGTTAAACTCGGCGTCAAATGCATCGTCGGATACAGATACTTTTTTCTTCGATTTATGTATGGCTATGTCCATGACGATGACTCTCTTATTGCTTGACCGCAGGGCGAATGATCACGTCACCACTTTTCGAGCCGGGTACCGCCCCGCTGATCAACAGCAGGTTTCGTTCGCTATCGATGCGTACTATCCTGAGGTTCTGCGTGGTGCTCTTTACCGACCCCATGTGGCCTGACATCTTCTTGCCCTTGAATACGCGGCCCGGTGTCTGGTTTTGCCCAATCGACCCATTCGCGCGGTGAGAAACGGAGTTGCCATGGGTTGCATCCTGCATGGTGAAATTATGACGTTTCACACCACCCTGAAAACCTTTTCCCTTGGTGACCCCGGAAACGTCGACGATCTGCCCTGCTTCGAACAAATCGACCTTAAATTCCGCCCCCAGTTCGATATCGTCGACCGAATCGAGGCGAAATTCCCAGGCGCCCCGTGCCGGTTCAATATTGGCCTTGCGATAGTGACCGGCCATCGGTTTGGTCACGCGGCTGGCTCGACGGGTTCCGGCGACCACCTGGACCGCGGAATAGCCGTCGGTTTCGACAGTTTTTATCTGCGAAACGCGGTTGGGTTCTACTTCGATCACGGTCACTGCTGTCGACACACCGTCATCCGAAAAAACCCGGGTCATTCCGACCTTACGTCCTACCAAACCGAGCGACATTATTAACCTCTAAGTTACTGATTTACCATGCTTTTTTCGAACACGCGGCCTGATACGGAAAATCCGCATCAGGCCGCGAGGGCGCGCACTATACCAGATAAATACGCGTAAGTTAAGCCTTTAATTTAACTAACTAAATCCGTTTTGGCACCGTCATTGCTGCCCCAGGTCGCAATAGCCGCCCGGGGTGGTGCCTTTACACCTCAGTTGAGCTTAATTTGCACATCCACGCCAGCTGCCAGATCGAGCTTCATCAGCGCATCGACGGTCTTGTCGGTTGGATCGACTATATCCATCAAACGCTTGTGGGTTCTGATCTCATACTGGTCTCTCGCATCCTTATTAACATGCGGAGAAATGAGTATGGTAAAACGCTCTTTTCGGGTCGGCAAAGGAATAGGACCCTTTACTCGTGCACCGGTGCGCCTGGCTGTTTCGACGATTTCCGCCGCAGAGCGATCGATCAGGCGATGGTCGAAGGCTTTCAGGCGAATACGAATGTTTTGATTGCTTGCCATAACTATTACTCGATAATTTTAGAGACCACACCGGCGCCGACGGTTCGACCACCTTCGCGGATTGCAAAACGCAGCCCATCTTCCATCGCAATCGGGGCAATCAGCGTCACTTCCA
>JBGMRM010000148.1:0-5427 GCA_048061415.1 Gammaproteobacteria bacterium
GTCGACGCTTATAGACGCGGTCTTGCTCAGGACAAAAGTGACACAGCGCGTTAAAGGTGGAATTCCATGGATCAGTTAGAGCGCAATAAGAAAACGGTAACGGCGTTTTATGACCTGATGTTTAACCGGAATCGACCGCGTGAGGCGGTCGAACTCTACGTGGGTGAGGAGTACATCCAGCACAATCCGGAAGTGGCGGATGGAAAGCAGGCGTTTATCGCTTTCTTTGAGCGTATGGCCGAGGAGTATCCCGGTAAGCGGGTGTTCTTCCTTAGAGTGATAGCCGAAGGAAATTATGTCGTGTTGCATTGTCGGCAGGAATTGCCGACCTGCAAAGACCGTGATTGGGCCGGCATAGATATCTTTCGTCTGGACGCTAATGGAAAAGTTGTGGAGCATTGGGATACACTACAAGCGGTGCCGCAAAAATGCGCACACTCGAATACGATGTTCTAGGCGCAATTGACCAATAGCGAGGTATTTTGATGCGACTCTATATTCGTAAGTACAGTTTTATCGTCGCTGCAATTATTGCCTTTATCCTGGCAACCGCAGGGGTGCAGGCAGGTGACGCTATTGCTGCATCGGAGTTGGTTGATCGTATCAACACTGGCAATGCTCCCCTGATTCTCGATGTTCGTACGCCCCGAGAGTATACCAGCGGACATGTTCCTGGTGCGGTCAATATTTCCCTTGGACAACTTCGAGGTCGTCTCGCTGAACTGGACTCGAACCGGGACAGCGAGATTGTGGTTTATTGTTGGCTCGGGCCTCGCGCGGGTTTTGCGCAATCTATCTTATCGCAGGCAGGATTCACGCATATTCGTGCGCTTGAGGGCCACATGCAGGGATGGGAAGCGGGCGGCTACCCAATTGAATAGTACCGTCGATGCGCCTGAAGCGTACAATTATACCCCTGGTTCTATTGAAAAAATTAGATGAAAACCCCGTGAAACCGACCGCCAAAGATGAACGAAAAGTGGTGAATATCCACGATGCGAAATACACGCCCTGGATGTTGGACAATGGCGAACCGGACAACAGCAGCAGCGTGTTACAACTCAATACCGGCAAACCCAACGGGGTCGGATTCCACGTCTACAAAATGGAACCCGGCTCGACTACGCAGGCGCACCAGCATACCAACGACGAAGAGTTTTTAATCCTCAGTGGCGAGTTGATCGAGAACGACGGTACCGTCTACCGCGAAGGCGATCTGGTCTGGCTCAAGAAAGGCACAGAGCATTCCTCGCATACCAAAACCGGTTGTATCATGGCGGTCTATATCGAAACTCCCGAGCAAAATATCTGAAATTCTGCGCTAAAACCCGTTGGCAGATTCATGTTCTCAATAATCCGTTACCGTAATGACTGCCCGCTTGCTGACCTTCGCGCGGTTTTCCAGGTAAACAATTAACAGACCGCTGAAAATAATCAGCCCACTGCCGGCGAAGGATATCCAGTCGGGCCAGTCACCCCAGAGATAATAACCAACGACGAGCGCGAAGGGCATGGCGGTATACTCGAATGGCGCCACGATAGACGCCTGCCCAAGTCGGTAAGCCTGCGAGAGCAGGTAACCGCCAAAAGACACCATCAGGCCGCACAGTGCGAGCAGGCGCAAGTCGGCGGCATTGGGCCAGACCCAGGCGCGTAACAGGAATTCGAAGGTTGGGTTATCGAAGTTGTTGAAATCGCCGTCGCCGATACCGAGCCCGATCGCGCCACTGATAAGAATGAAAGCCAACTGTATATAAAATGTCATGGCGCCTGCTTTTTCCTGCATGCCGAGTTTACGCGTCATCATCTGCATGCCCGCGTAACAAAATGCCGCGGCGATTGGTAAGAGACTGGCTAGTTTGAATACCTCGGAACCGGGGCGCAGCATAATCAGCACACCGAGTAGCCCCAGTAATATCACCGACCACCGGCGGGGGCCCACTTTCTCTCCCAGCACCGGTTGCGACAGCATGCAGATAAACAGGGGTGCGGCGAAAAACAGCGCAATCGCCTCGGCGAACGGCATGCGCGCCAGCCCCAGGAAGAAAAAAACGTTGGCCAGTACCAGCAGCGACCCGCGCAACAGGTGCATCACCGGGCGGCGCGTTTTAAGCGTAATCAGGCCGCCTTC
Organism: Gammaproteobacteria bacterium; assembly: GCA_048061415.1. Taxonomy (GTDB): domain Bacteria; phylum Pseudomonadota; class Gammaproteobacteria. The sequence goes on from JBGMRM010000148.1 coordinate 2,132, forward strand.
GAGTTGCACGAAGATGAGCACCATCAGCATCGCAAACAGGGACCGAAACAGCATAATTTCGTGCAGCGCATAGACCGGGCTCAGCCACTTGATAATCGAGTCGCTGACGGTCAAAAATGCGATAGCGCCGATCAGGCACAGGATGCCCTGTGAGTTCCGGCCGAGTGAGCCCAGTGATTTCAATATGGAGATTCCTGCCAGCGCAGGAACGACCTGATATTTTCCTTAAGGATGCTGCCCCTGGGAAGACGCGGATTCATTACAATCCCTCGTACCCCTGCAATACGTTCACCGCGTTGAGTCCAATTTCTTCGACCGCGTAACCCCCCTCCATGATAAACAGGGTCGGTAATTTGAGCCCACCGATGGTCGCGCCGTAACGCATGAAATCGTCGCTGGTGAGTTTGAAAAACGAAATCGGGTCACGCTCGAAGGTATCGACGCCGAGCGATATCACCAACGCATCGGGGCCGTAGATTTTAATTTTTCCACAGGCATCGCCGAGGGCTTCGCCCCAGGTGTTGAAACTCGTACCCGGACCCATCGGATAGTTATGGTTAAAACCCTCGCCCTGACCCTCTCCCACCTCGTCGGCATAGCCGAGGAAATGGGGAAAAGCGTCTTTCGGATCGCCGTGCAACGAGACAAACATCACGTCTGAACGATTGTAGAAAATTGCCTGGGTGCCATTGCCGTGGTGGAAATCGACATCGAGTATCGCGACCCGGCTCGCGCCCTGGTCGATAAACGCCTGCGCCGCCACGGCTGCGTTATTGATAAAGCAGTAGCCACCGTACATATCGCCAGCGGCATGGTGGCCGGGGGGGCGGCACAGTGCAAACGCTGCGTTGGCGCCATCCCTGATCGTTGCCTGCGCGGTGAGCGCGACATCCACGCTCGCGCGCGCGGCTTCCCAGGTACCGTTCGAGATCGCGGTTTCACCCGCCATCGCGTAGTACCCGAGCCTGCCCTCGATATGGTTCGGGACACGTTGTTGCATGCCCCGCGCCGGCCAGACTGTGGGTATCGCTTCGCCTTTATAACCGACGGCGGTCCAGTCATTCCAGCACCGTTCGAGAAAACCGAGGAACGCGGGGTCGTGTACGCGGGTGACCGGGTCGAGGCCGAATTCGTCCGGGGCTATCACCTCGCCGAGCTTCACTTCCTTCAATCGTTCGAGCACGTATTCGGCGCGTACCGGGCATTCGAAGGGCGCTACCAGCTCGCCCCCGTAGAGTTCGGTTTTGGCATCGCGCAGGGCATGTTTTTCACTGTATACACTAAGCATCAGGTATCTCCTCGGGTGATTCTTGGATCGATCGCCTCTGTTGCGGTGAGGTAGCTCAGGGTTTCTCCAGGCATTCGATTTGGCCCCCTGCGAGGGAATGGGATCGACTCGGCTCGATAACATATTGATTTTCGATTGATAAGTCTAGCCCGCGCGTCATATCGACGGGGTTTCATTTAAACTGGAAATGAATAATGCAATCGCGCACAATTCCGCGTTCGTCCATTTAAGTATCAAAAATGACAGAATACCCTCCTCAGGATGCCGGCGAAAACTCCCTTTGGGATGATACTGCAACCACCAGTCCAGTCAGCGAAACCCTGGAGGATTCCCTGCAGGCCGATGTGCTGGTTGTCGGCGGCGGATTTACCGGCCTGTCGAGCGCCCTGCACCTCGCCGAACGGGGTGCTGCGGTGGTTTTACTCGAAGCCCGGAGCATCGGCTTCGGCGGCTCGGGCCGAAATGCCGGCCTGGTGAACCGGGGTGTGTGGAAATCACCGGATTATGTGGAAGCGCAGCTAGGGCAGGCGCATGGCGCTCGATTCAACCAGGCCCTGCACGATTCGCCAACGCAGGTTTTCGACCTGGTACACAAGTATCGTATCGACTGCGATGCGAGCCGATGCGGCACGATCAATATCGCCCACAAGGCGTCGGCGATGCGCGAGCTCGAAAACCGATGCGAGCAAATGCAAAAGATTGGGGCGTCGGTCGAAATCATCGATGGCGACGCGGCGCAATCGTTATCGGGTTCCCCGGTTTATCAACATGGGGGAATTCTGGATCCCGCCGCCGGTACCCTTCATCCGTTGAAATACGCCTACGGTCTGGCGCGGGCCGCGATGGCGCAGGGGGCGAAGTTATACCAGCAGTCGCCGCTTGAAAAATTGACACAACAGGGCGATCGATGGCTAGCCGAAGCGCCGCGTGGCCAGGTAGTAGCCGAGCAGGTCGTGATCGCGACCAATGCCTACGCCGATGACCGTAGCCAGGGTGTCAGAGAATCGACCTTGCCGGTATTTATCTTCCAGTGCGCTACCGCGCCGCTGGCCCCGGCAGTCGCGCAGAGCATTATCCCTAAACGCCATGGGCTCTGGGATACGCAAACCCTGATGACTTCTTCGCGTGTCGATAGCGAGGGGCGCCTGGTGATGAGTAGCGCCGGTAGCCTGCGAAGTTTCTACAGGCCGGTGCGCGAGCACTGGATGACGCGAATGCGCAATAAACTCTATCCGCAGGCCAGGGATATTCCCTGGGCCTACCGCTGGACTGGCCAGGTTGGCGTGACTTCGAGCAAGTTGCTGCGCATCCAGGTGCTCGCCCCAGGCGTGTTCGCGCCGGCCGGTTACAATGGCCGCGGCATCGGCCCCGGCACGGTGATCGGCAAGTGCCTTGCCGATACGCTCGTGAGCGGCAACCGCGATGAGTTTCCCTTTCAAATCGAAAGCCTGCATCGTGAATCCTGGCGCAGGCCGCGCGCGGCCTATTACGAATATGGCACGCTCGCCCTGCAACTGATCGACAGGTGGTAGTGGGAAATTCGAGGGTTACTCACTAAAGAACTAATTATTTTCTATAGTTTATGATTGCGATAGGATTTTATTTAATGTCATTTTATTGTTATTAATTTCTGGGAAGCGTAACCATCGGGATACTATTTCAGGACGTTGTGCGACATGGATGTCGCGCACGAGCCCCCATGGAAGGGACGGTCCGACGCATCGGTACGGCGTTCCTGTAATAATATCCCGATGGTTATGCCTCGATAGAGACGGCTGTCAATTGCTGTCAATAACGAATAAAATATGTGATCACAAAATTCCTTCGAACTTTACAAAGCAGGATCCCGGTATGAGCGAATCAAACTCTCAATCATCCAGCAGGACACTATTCGACTGGAAAGACCCCATGTTCTTCGATCAGCAGCTGAGCGATGAGGAGCGGCTCATTCGGGACGCTACCTGTGACTATTGCCAGGATAAATTAATGCCGCGCGTGCTGATGGCTA
>JBGMRM010000149.1:0-5411 GCA_048061415.1 Gammaproteobacteria bacterium
GGAATAATCAAAAGTTTATCGAAGCCTTTTGGGCCTGCATATTAGGGGGCATAGTCCCGGTGCCTGTGGCTGTCGGAATCAGTGATGAACACAAGGCCAAACTGATGCGTATCTTCAATAAACTGGAGAGACCCCATTTGTTCACCGAACAGGAACACCTGGAGCGCCTGATAAAATTTGCAGACGCCAACGATATGCATGAATCCATGACCGTTGTGAAACAGAAAACTATTTTGATCGATACTTTGCAGGCGCATGATCAACAGGGCGAGCAACACCGTCCACAACCTGAGGATACCGCCTTTATCCAGTTTTCGTCGGGATCCACGAGCGAGCCAAAAGGGGTCGTGTTAAGCCATCAAAATATCATGATTAATCTTAACGCGCTGGCCATCGGTGCGGATTATCAACCCGATGACATCAGCTTGAGCTGGATGCCGTTGACCCATGACCTCGGGCTTTTGGGGTTTCATTTAAATATGGTGCTGGTCAATATCAGTCAGTGCCTGATGCCCACCGATTTATTCAGTCGACGACCGGTGCTCTGGCTGGAAAAAGCCAGCGAATTGAATGCGACGGTTTTGTGTTCCCCCAATTTTGGTTACAAACATTTTCTCAAGGCGCTCGGCAATAAATCCCTGGACGGTGTTGATTTGTCGCGGGTAAGAGTCATTTTTAACGGGGCTGAGCCTATTTCCTTATCCCTGTGTGAAGAATTTTTACAGCGAATGGCCGAATACGGCTTAAAACGCACGGCTATGTGGACCGTATACGGCCTGGCAGAAGCAACATTGGCCGTGGCGTTGCCACCGGTTGCAGAGAACTATCAGGCTCTTCACGTCGACCGGCATAGCCTACGCCTGGGCGACCAGGTAACTTTCGTTGAATCCAGTGTTGAAAATGCCCTGGGCTTCGCAATAGAAGGTCCTGCGGTCAGGGATATTCAGATTAAGATAAGTGACGAGGGCAATTCACCGCTGGCCGCAAACCACATCGGCCTGGTTCAGATCAGGGGGCCCAGTGTGACCCAGGGATTCTATATGGATGCAGAATCCAGCAAGGAGGTTTTGACTGGCGATGGGTGGCTAAATACCGGAGATCTCGGCTTTTTAACGGATCACAATGAACTGGTTATTACCGGCCGCCACAAAGACATTATCTTTGCCAATGCACAGAATTATTTTCCACATGACATAGAAGCAGTGGCATTGCAGTTACCCGAGCTTGAGCTCAACAAGGTTGTGGCCTATGGCGTCAGGCAACCCCAGGCGGATACCGATGAAATACTGGTTTTTATTTTATTCCGGGCTGAATTAAGCGGGTTCGTCGGTATCGCCCGCGATGTCGCCCGGCATATCAACGAGCAAATGGGCCTGGAAGTCGCTCATGTCATTCCAGTTTCGAACGTTCCCAAAACCACCAGCGGCAAGTTACAGCGTGGGATTCTCGGGCAGGCCTACCTGGATGGTGACTACGAGGAATCTTTGCAGGAAATTGATCGTTTATTACAGACGCTTAGCCATTCGGATCATTCGGGGAAAACAGAAACCGAAGTGAAGTTGAAGCATATATTCGATGAGGTGGTGAAAGATAGCTCCATTTCGTTCGACGACAATTTTTTTGAAATCGGATTCAGTTCACTGACGTTGATGGAAATTCATATGCAAATTGACGAAAGCTGGCCGGATGAAGTCGATATCGAGGATATTTTTACCTATCAGACGATTACCGAACTGGCCCAATTTATAGAAAGCAAGCTTTAAAAAACGACTGTTATGCCTTACCTACACTTGTAGCGATTTACAGGATAAATAATCTGAGACTGCAATTAATAGCTAAATACTATGTAATATATATTATTAATTAATTATACAAACTAATAAAATGGAACGATAATACTCCCTGACAATTTAATTACTTCAATTTTAAAGGAGATGTGCCATGTTAGAAAATCGTGAAGGCCAGCAGATACCCCAGGTTGTATTCCGTACACGTCGCGACCACGAGTGGGTTGATGTCGGCAGTGATGAAATATTTAAAGGCAAAACAGTGGTAGTATTTTCCCTGCCCGGCGCCTTTACTCCAACCTGTTCATCGACACATGTACCGCGTTACAACCAGCTCACCCCGTCACTCAAACAGCAGGGCGTGGACGAAGTCATCTGTATCTCGGTCAACGATGCATTTGTGATGAACCAGTGGCGCATTGAGCAGAAGGCAAATAATGTCACCTTCCTGCCCGATGGTAATGGCGACTTCAGCCGGGGCATGGGGATGTTGGTGTCAAAGAGTGACCTCGGATTTGGTGAGCGTTCGTGGCGCTACTCGATGCTGGTAAAAGATGGCGTGATAGCGAAGATGTTCATCGAGCCAGACTTGCCGGGTGACCCGTTTGAAGTCTCGGATGCCGATACCATGCTCGAATACATTGCCCCGAACGCCGAGCGGCCGTTGGATGTCACGGTTTTCACACGCGACGGTTGCGAGTATTGCGCGCGCGCCAAGGGTCTGTTGCACGACGCCGGAGTCGACTTTGAAGAACTGGTGCTAAATCGTGACTATAGCGAAGCGACTATCCGCGCTGTATCGGCTAAGGCTACTGTCCCGCAGGTGTTCATCAATGGAGAGCGCATCGGCGATTCTGAAGACCTCGCGCGGTATCTCGGCCGATTAAAAGCGGCCTGACTCTGTCCTGATCGAAATGAGCGTATTGCCCGCGAGTGCCGCGATGGTGACCTTTTCTGAGCCTGATGCCATAGTTGTCTTATCCGTGAATAGTGTGATTCATTTTTGACGAATATTTTTCACCTGTGGGAATTTTTGTTTTTCTTTAGTCGCAAAGTCCTGCTTTTAACAGCAAGTCGAACAGGTTTTCAAAATCTTCCTCGAAATTGGTGAGTGTGATTTCGTGCCATAGCTGTCGCCATTGTTCGTTAGAAGTGGGAAAATTTGGCATATGTTGACGGGCCATATCGAGATATAGCTTCATTTCAGCCCTCGCTAGATCCAAATTCCCGAGATCAACGAGACAGGCTGATATTTGGCCGATCATGTTAGGCGATGTGTGTGGAACCGATCTAAATGCCTTAATCGCTCGTTCATTATCACCCGCGCTGCGAAATACCTCTCCAGCGGCCCAACCAATATAGGGGTGATGTGGATCTAGTTGAATGCTGCGCTCTGCCAGCGCGACTGCTTCCTTATATTGACGTAGTGTTGCCAGTATATATGCTTTCATCGAATAGCCATCCGGAAGCGTTGGATTGAGTTCTATCGTTTTTTCCGCGTGAAACATAGCCTGCTCAAAATTCCGTTTGTAATGACAATGCTCAGCCATAAATGAATGGGCCAGCGCATTATCAGGCTCAGATTCGAGCGCTTGTTTAATATGATGCCCAGCCAGCTCGAGTGTTTTTGGGCGATCGCTTGTCCAGTTCTCAAATAACAGGACGTTATACTCGGCAGTGAGCATTGTATGGGCGTCTGCGTTGTGGGGATCAATATCAATACACTTGTGAAATTGCTCTATGGCAATAATGGTATCAGCAGGGTTAAGCTTTTCCGCGTGGTACCAACCCCGCATCAGGTAATCATAGCTCTTTAAATTGAGTGCCGGTTTTTGATATTTCGATAATTTCACCTGCTTGCCGATACGACCGCTGATCGTACCTGCAATGGTTTGACTGAGTTCTTCTTCGAGTTCAAAAAGCCTGTCCAGTTCGGCGTCGTAACGTTTACCCCAGATTTGATTGCCGCTTTCGGCAGCAACCAGTTGTACCGTAATTCGAACCTTGTCGGATGAACACCGAACGCTGCCTTCAACTATGTATTGCGCTTCAAGTTCTTCACCAATTTCTTTCAGGCTTTTACTGCTGTTCCTGAAGGCGAAACTGGAATACCTTGATTTGACTGTTAGCTCGTTAAATACACTAAGACTCAGGATAACGCTCTCGGTAATACCATCACTGAAGTATTCCTGATCGGGATCGTCAGATAAGTTGTTGAAGGGCAATACCAAAATTGTCGGTTGTTGACTGGAGTCATGAAGTTCCTCGTGGGGGGGCAATTCTTCTTCAAGCCCCGCCTCGACCATGTAGTCGATCAACTCCTGGTTGATCCGGGTATCCTCATACGGAATATTATTACTGGTGTAGTTTAACCACTCGCCCCTGTTTTTTGGCATGGATGACATTTCGTTGCGGGCATTTTGCAAATATTCTTGCAAGGCACGCCTTGCTGCATCCTTCCGGCCAAGCTTGATATTAGCGGCTATGGTATAAATTCTGATGAAACCAGGTGCGTTTTTCGAAATTGCAATGGTCTCCAGCGCATCCGCATAGCGCCCGCAAAAAAATTGTGCCTCCGCAATATTCCAGTCGCACCAGGGATGATAAGGATCGAGGCGGCACCCCAATTCCGCGACTTCCAACGCTGCCTCGTATTTTCCCCGCGCTATCAGGTTTAATGATTTTGTCGCCAGTGCATCGGCGTCATTCGGGTTGATTGCCAAAGCCTTGTCAATATGAATCGCGGCCTTATCATATTCCCGGCAAAAAATCAGGTGTTCAGCGTAAGCGACCTGTACGCGTCCAATCTCCGGCCCTAGCGCCAGAGCTTTGTGGGCGTGCTTTCCAGCCAGCTCGAACGAGGGTTCGTAATCTTCGACCCAGCGTTCCATCCAGTTCATTCCATGACAATAAGAGAGCATTACATGGGCGCGCACATTGTCCGGGTCCTGGCTCAGACACCGATCCAGTTTATCAATCGCGATCACCATGTCTGGTCTGGTGAATTTGTTGCAATGGTAGGTGCCGCCTAGTAGCAGGTCGTAGGATTCCTGGTGCGCGGCACCTTTTCGATCGCGATGCGTTGCAGGTCGGATTCGATCTGGCCGGTTACGGTCGCCGCGATAGTGCGACTGAGATCTTCTTCAAGCCTGAAAAGATCAGCCAGACCTGAATCGTAACGTTTGCCCCAGATTTGGTTGCCACTGGCTGCTTCAATCAATTGTACAGTGATTCTGATGCTTTGATCCGACTTGCGAATACTGCCCTCGACGATGTAATCGACATCGAGTTCCTTCGATATTTCACCAAGGCTTTTTATCTGCTGTTTGAAGGCAAAACTCGAATTTCTGGATTTAACATTCAAGCCGGGAAAAGCTGACAGGTTCAAGATTACGCTTTCGGTGATGCCGTCGCTGAAGTACTCCTGTTCGGGGTCTCCGGATAAATTATCAAACGGCAGCACCGCAATGCTATGGTCGATGGCGCCATTGTCATCAGGTGGTTCCGGGTATGCAGGCATCGTCGGCGTCGCCGGGCGGGGGCTCGTTATCTTGCCACTGGCCATCATTTCGCGAAGTTCAGTAGTGGCGGCTTCCGGTTCTACCCCCAGCTCCAGGGACAGTG
>JBGMRM010000150.1:0-5400 GCA_048061415.1 Gammaproteobacteria bacterium
GTGAGCCAAGGAGTTGATCGGACCTATTGTATTGCTAAGAAAAGCCGGGTGACCATATTATTATCCGTATGGGTGATCGTCGCTACGGGGGGGCGGGCACTCGTATTCAAACCTTCACCGAAGAAGGTTTCCGATTCCGTTGCTATGTAGACCCACTGGGCACCTCGCGTTTTTGTGATATTCCGGGTGATATCGCCTTTGATATCGTACCGGGCGGGCCATCTAAAATTGTCATGGCGGGTTCGCGTCTGGTTAAAACAGGCGAACCGGTCCCATTAAAAATACGCGCCGAAGATAACTGGGGTAATACCTGCTGGAATCTGGGCAAGGAACCGGTTGAAGTGATCGCAAGCCTCGATGGTAAGCCCATATTTGATCAAACCGTTATCCTCAATGGCGATGGCTGGGCCGTTGCCAACCTGACAGACCTGCCGACCGGTGCGGAAGGTGAGCTGATGGTCACCACTACGATGCTCAACCACCCGCAGGTCCCTGCCACCAGGTTTTATATTACCGTCGACGGGAAGCTGGCTTATCCACGTAGTTACTATGGCGATCTACATGTGCATTCGGATGATACTGTCGGCACCAACAGCACCATCTATAACCTGAGCTATGGGCGTGATATAGCCGGGCTGGATATCCTGGGTTATACCGCCAATGATTTTCAAATTACCAAAGATCGTTGGGACGATGCAGTAGAACTGATCAATAAGTTAAATAAAGACGGTGAATTCGTCTGTTACCCGGGTACGGAATGGTGCGGTAACTCCTGTGCCGGCGGCGATCACAATGTTGTTTTCCTGCGTGACGAAACGCCACGCTTCCCATTCGATGCCGATGGCAATGTTTGTCGTTCATTCGAATGGAACGAAGACATGGTGGGCGATACCATCATGCCCGGCGCCTGGCCGTTGGAGGAACTGTGGGCGACTTACATTGACGATCCAGAGGGGCATTTGCTCATGCCGCATGTCGGTGGTCGGCGTTGCATCCTCGACTGGCACCATCCGGTGCTGGAACGCCTGGTTGAAATTGGGTCCGCCTGGGGCCACTTTCCCTGGTTATACGAAGATGCGATGCAACGCGGCTATAAGCTGGGGGCATCCGCCAATGGCGATGAGCATCGTGGTCGATGTGGCGGTGGTGTACCGGGTACCGCGGTATTCGGCACAAAGGGGGGTGTCACAGGCATAATTGCCGATAAACTGGATCGTAAAACAGTCGGCGAGGCGGTGCGGGCACGGCATACCTGGGCGACAACGGGCGAACGTCTGGTCGGTTTGACCCACTGTGGCGAACATATTCAGGGTGATGAATTCGAACATAGCGGCGCGGCGGAAATTCAATATCGGTTTCTGGGTGATGCGGGCTGGGATGAAATCGCCGCCTGTGATCATAGCGGCGTGATCTGGTCGCGTAATTTTCAAAAAGAAGCGGGTTATTCGGATCGACGCATACGCCTGCGATGGGGCGGCGCGAGAATTAAAGACCGTTATCGCTGGGCCGACTGGAAGGGCACCATTACCATCACCAATGGCATTATTAACAGCTTTAACTCGCATGGCTTCGAACACGATGAAGAAACCTGTGGTCGCGCCAGCGCCACGCAAATTCGTTTTCGTTCCGACACCTATGGCGATGCCGATGCGATTGATATCGATGTGAGTAATCTGGCTCACTGTAAAATTAAGGTGGAAGGCACTATCGATGGTTACGTAAAAGTCGGTAACCCACTCGATGGTAACCCGTTTGTGCATTGCCCAGGCTTTGAATGGGAGATGAGCGGGCAGGAATTACTCGATGGTGGCGCCCTGCGCAAGGAATTGGGTGGCACCGAGCTTTTCCTCGCCATGGAACGACTGAGTGACGAAGCGATGCCGCGGGAAGTATCGGGTTCATTCAAAGTTGACTCCGACAACGGCCCGCACGGGCACCGACCCGTCTATATGGCCGCCCGTCAAATCGACGATGGCAAGGTCTGGACTTCGGCGATGTTTATCAAATTCAAATAATTAGGTGGGATGGCGCTAGCTAATCCTGCTATTACAGCAGTAAAGGCTGAATCGGGTGAAACTATCAGGACCGTCGGCAGCAGGGACGCTGGCGTCGAGCCTACATGGATGTATTCACGGCGTGTCCTGTTAGTTTTACCCGGTTTAGCCTGGCGCGAGTCTTAAAAAGCACCTTTCACCCCGACATGTTTTTTTATGCCCGCCTTAGGCCGTGTTCGCGGTAGAGTCTGGTGACGGTGTCGCTGAGCATAAAATCGATAAATTGCCGGCCCCATTGACCGCCATCGCCCACGAAACCGATATAATAAGTAGTAGTGACATTGTCAGGCGAAGGTTGTGGCTGGTCTTTGCTGCCGCCCAGCGGGATAAAGTCAAAGTGATCTGCGAAGATGCGGCTGTAGCGCAATGCCAGATGGTAATACACGATGGCGACATCTGCTGCGCCTTCATACAGGGCCTGTGGCGCTTCCCGGTGGTGAATGCTGGAACCGAATAGCACCCGACCTTCGGTGTTAGCCAGCAGTGACTCTACCGCATCGCCAGCTATGCCCTGGTCTTTTGCGAGACCAAGAAAGGTGGCTTTATAGACTTCATAGCTGGCTTTTTCCGTCGTGGGAGAGGATATAAATAATCGTACCTCATCGCGCAGCAGGTCGGGAATCCCCTGTATATTTTTCGGATTATGTTTGCGAATGAGCAATACATTCCCCTGACTTTGCATAAACGCCCGATGCGATGATATAAAATTATCTGCCTGGAGCTTTTGCATAATATCCAGCGGGCTGATAAAAACATGGGGTAGCCGTGAAAGGGTCAAGTTACCTAAAACCAGGTGGCGATGCCTGAGTAGACTGACGACAGCCCCGGGGGGAGTCGTTGCGTAGAAAATATCCTTTACTTCAGGGTGTTGAGTGCGAAATTCCTGTAGGCAGGTCTGCAGCGCCATATGATGGTTTCCATCCGAGAACACGACCAGCTCGGCTGTAATCGGATCGCCATGGAAATCCAGGCAGATATTGGAGCCGGGATGAGACCAGCGGTTGCTCGGGTCATTTTGGCGGGCGGCCTCCAAAGGCCAGTCGAGGGAGTCAGGCATGATTAGCTTCGATACACAAAATACGGTTACGCATTGTATCGCAAACTAGCGATATTGAGGCAGGTCGTTCACCCCACTATGAAGCCAAGTTTGGAGCCAGGATACCACACGATATATGGCGCCGGGCCGATCCTATTGAAATGCAGCCAATACTATTACGGATCGGATATTCTATGTATTCTCGATGCAGGAGTTTTGGCAGCACAGTATCAAAACAGCCATCATCGCCAGATAGCTCGCGAGCCGGTCGCCCGATATAAGCGAACCGGAAGAACTATTTAGCGCCGTATTATCTACCTGGCCAATCGGCTCAGTCAGAATGTACCGCCGATGGACGAAGACGAGGCCATGGACCAACTGGATGAAATACCGAATTGGCAGGCGAGCAATATGTCCTCCGAGGAAATTTTCGATGTCTGCCACCAGGCAGAGGAACTGGTGTTCGAAGTGATGGAGTCGCTTGGTATGGTGAATATAGAAATTTCAGACGATTGAGCTAAACACCGGGAAGGCAGAGCTTCGCTAAAATTATTTTTGCTTACCGATTTCAGACAACCCTATTCCACCGAGCACCAGGCCGAGAGCCACTGCGTGATACAGCTCAAACGATTCCTGCAGATAAAAAACGGCCATGAGTGAGGCAAATACGGGCACCAGGTTAACAAACACACCTGCGCGGCCGGGTCCGATCAGACCGACGCTATGGATGAAAAATATCTGCCCGATCAAAGAGGGTAACAAGGTCACCAGCGCTACCACAACCCAGCCGGTAGGGGTAGGTGCAAGAAAATCACCGGCTGCTATCTCTAAAGTAAGCAGGGGCAGGGATGCCAGAAAGGCAGCGCCGGCCAGCATCGTAAATAAACCCAGGGCAGAGGCTTTGGGACGGCGGCTCAGTCCCACCGAGTAAGCCGCGTATAACAGGCCGGCCAGAAGCATGAACAGGTCGCCCCGGTTTAACGAGAGTTCGCGTAAATTGGTCAAATTTCCGCCTGAAGCCACGACCACTACGCCGACCAGCGTAATCGCAACCCCGCAAGCCTGGATTCCTGTCACCCGGTTGTTTAGCGCCAGGTAGGCCCCGAGTAGAATATATATGGGTATCGAACCCTGCAAGATCCCAATATTGATTGCCGAAGTAGAGTGTGCGGCGGTATAGAACAGTGCGTTGAAAGCGGTGAATCCCGCACTTCCCATCAAAACGATAAAGAGCAGGTGATGGCGCAACACGGGCCAGTCCTGAACCAGGTATTTACGTGCGAACAGTAACAACAGTATCAATACACCGAGCCAGCGTAGCGTCACCAGCAGCATCGGAGAAATCTCGCCGACCGCCACCTTGCCCAAAATGGTGTTTGCCGCCCAGCACCAGGTGGTTACCGTGAGTAACAGGTAGGCCCGCAGATTGTGGTTTTTGGTGCTGGAAAGGAAGGGCTGCGTCACAGCAGTCACCGGTTGGCGCGGAGAACTTCGCGATGAAGGGTGTAGAGTCCACTGGCGACGATGATTGCGATACCGACAAAACTTTGCAGGTCGGGTATTTCAGTCCATATGATATAGCCGAAAACACCACCGATTACGATACTTAAATATTTAAGCGGTGCGACTATCGCGATCCTGGCGTAGCGATAACTAACAGTCATCATGTACTGAGCCACACCGCCGAACAGCCCTACCGCGATCAGAAATATCCAGTCGCGTGGTGGTGGCGATTGCCAGCCGAGTAGGGCGATGCCAATTGCGCTGATGATGACTCCCATCAGGGTAAAGTAAAAGGTAATGCAGACCGGATCATCCCTGGCACTGAGCTGCCGAATGATAATGGTGGTGAAGCCGACCAGCAGGGCCGCGATTAACATGTAAATGCTGCCGCTCGCGATCATGTCCTCGCCGGGTCTGACCACGATTAGCATTCCGATGAAACCGGCTACGACGGCGGACCATCGGTGGCGTCCTACCGATTCACGCAGAAAAAATACCGACATAGCGGTCATGATGATCGGTGTCGCGTGTAAAATCGAAATGGCGTCGGCCAGGCGCATCAGTGAGAATGCGTAGAACGCGAAGGCCATCGCAGCTATACCCAACAGGCTACGCAGGAAGTGCAGGGCCACCTGCTGAGTTTTCAATATTGAAATACCGCCGCGGGTATAAATAATGATCGAGACTGGAATTAAAGCGAACACGCTGCGAAAAAACATGATCTGCTGAGTCGGATAACTGCCACCCAGCCATTTGACGGTGGCATCCATAATCGAAAATAGTAGTACGCTTATCAGCATTGTACTG
>JBGMRM010000151.1:0-5399 GCA_048061415.1 Gammaproteobacteria bacterium
CTGGATCGAATGGTGATGTTGATGGCGGGTGCGAGTTCTATCCGCGATGTGATGGCCTTCCCCAAAACCCAGACCGCAGCCTGCTTGTTGACACAGGCGCCTGCGCCGGCGAACGAGCAGCAACTGAAGGAGTTATCGATTCGGCTTAGAAAACCGCCGAGTTGATTGGCACGAAGGCAGGCAAGTGATACTATTTTGGGTGTGGAGTTAGACGGAATTCGATCATGGCAGCTACCGCAATAGACCTTCAACCCTATGCCTCGTTGAACGACGAGGATTGTGATAAACGCATTGTCAAAGCGAAACAGAGCCTCGGCAATCGTGTGGTTATCCTGGGGCACCACTATCAGCGCGACGAAGTCTTTAAACACGCCGATTATTCCGGCGATTCGCTGAAGTTATCCCGCGAGGCAGCTAACTCCGACGCCGAGTACATCGTGTTTTGCGGTGTGCATTTTATGGCCGAGGTGGCCGATATCCTCTCCAGGCCCGATCAGATTTGCCTGTTGCCCGACCTGTCTGCCGGCTGTGCCATGGCGGATATGGCCGATCTTGAGCAGGTAGAACGCGCCTGGGCTGAGCTTTCGAGTGTGCTCGATGCGGAGCAAAGCATCACCCCGGTTACCTATATTAATTCCGCTGCCAATTTGAAGGCATTTTGCGGCAAGCATGGAGGAATCGTATGTACCTCGACCAATGCGCAAAAAATCCTCGAATGGTCGTTTGCCCGGCGCGAAAAAGTACTGTTCTTTCCAGATCAACACCTCGGGCGGAACACCGGGGTGAAAATGGGTATTCCACTCGAACAGATGGTGACCTGGGACTTCGACCAGCCCATGGGCGGACTCGAACCCGAGCAGATCAGGCAGGCAAAAATGATCCTGTGGAAAGGATTTTGCTCGGTACATCAAATGTTCAAACCCGAGCAAATCGTAAATTTCAGGCGTGAAGTGCCCGATGGCAAGGTTATCTCCCATCCGGAGGCGAGTTACGAGGTATGCCAGCTCTCCGATTACGTGGGTTCTACCGAATATATCATCAGGACCATCACCGATTCGGAACCAGGCAGTCACTGGCTGGTGGGCACTGAGCTAAACCTGGTCAATCGGTTGCATCAAACTCTGGCGAAAGATAACAAAACCGTGCAATTTATGTCGCCGATGGTGTGCATGTGTTCAACCATGTTTCGTATCGACCCTCAACACCTGGCCTGGGTACTGGAAAACCTGGTCGAAGGATACGTGGTCAACCAGGTTTCGGTCGCCGAAGATGTAGCCAACAATGCACGAATCGCCTTGCAGCGAATGTTTGATAATTAAGGTCCTGTATGGCAGACGAAGAAAACGCGTATAGCTTCACCACCAAAGCCACCCGACTAGTCAAACTAACCAACCTCGATGCAAACGGTTTTCCGATGTATCGTGGTGGGCGATTGCCGGAGGTTACGCTGGCTTACGAATCCTGGGGGGAACTGTCCCCGGATGCGGATAATGCGATCCTGATATTCACCGGTCTCTCGCCCAGTGCGCACGCAGCCTCCTCGAAAACAGATCCATCGCCGGGCTGGTGGGAATACATGATCGGGCCCGACAAGGCGATCGACACCAGGCGTTTCTTTGTGGTTTGCATGAATTCCCTGGGCGGCTGTTATGGCAGTACGGGTCCGGGGTTTATCAATCCTGAAACAGGTGAGAAATACGGCGCAGACTTTCCCAATTTGACGGTCGAAGACATAGCCAGCGCCGGACACGAATTGATGCGCGAACTGGGGGTGGGGCGCCTGCATGCGGCTGTGGGTTCCTCGATGGGCGGTATGGCTTCGATAGCCTATGCGATACAGTTTCCACAAGATATCGAATACCTGATTTCGATTTCTGCCGCGGCCCAGGCCTTACCCTTAACCATAGCAATACGTTCGCTGCAACGCGAAATCATTCGCAGCGATCCAGCCTGGAATAACGGCCGATATAAACCCGGTGAAGAACCGCTGGTCGGTATGGCTTTAGCGCGTAAACTCGGGCTCGTATCTTACCGGGCTGCAGACGAATGGAATTCGAAGTTTGATCGAAGCAAGCTGCCGCCGGAAAAATTGACCGGCAAACCGTTTGAGCATGAATTTCAAATTGAGAATTACCTCGAATATAACGCGCAGAAATTCGTCCATAGCTTCGATGCGAATAGCTATCAATACCTTTCGCGCTGTATGGACCTGTTCGACATAGCCGAGCATGGCGGCACGGTCGACGCCGGCATGGCTCAAATAAAGGTGAAAAAAGCGCTGGTAATCGGTGTGACCACCGACATTTTATTCCCGCTGAGACAGCAGCGGGAACTCGCAGATAGCTTAATCGCCACCAACACCGAGGTCGATTATGTCGAAATCGACTCGGTCAATGGGCACGATGCGTTTTTGATCGACGATGCGCATTTTTCGCCGGTGGTGAAAAAATTCCTCGATAGCACGCAGAAATAATTTTGTTCAATACCGGCTGGATTACCTTTCCAGGTATTTCAGCTTGTCCGCGACACCTTCCCATTCTTTCGCGTCGTCCGGCGGGGGCTTACTGACGGTAATAACCGGCCAGCCGAGCGATAGCTCTTCGTTTAAGGCGAGAAACTGTTCCTGACCGGGCGGTATATCGTCTTCGGAAACAATGGCCTCGATGGGGCATTCGGGTTCGCACAGGGTGCAATCGATGCATTCCTCCGGGTCTATCACCAGAAAATTCGGGCCTTCGTGAAAGCAGTCCACCGGGCACACATCGACGCAATCCATGTATTTGCACTTGATACAGTTTTCGAGTACCACAAATGTCATAAAATTTCCTGGCTAAGCCATGTGAACGGGTGAACAGAGGTATCGCGGCAGTCTAAATAGGCCTTCGCTAAACTTCAAGCGGATTATCAGGATGACTAAGATTTACGCATCAGGGCCCTCAAATGATACAGGGTGTCCAGCGCCTGCCTCGGGGTCAGATTATCGATATCCAGGTCCGACAGTTCCTGCTCCACGGGAGAACGGGAAGCTGGTGGAACAACCGGCTCGCTGAACAAATCGATCTGCGGTGCAGATTGCTTCGACTGTTGTTCCAGTAGTCTTAGTTTGCGGCGCGCCAGTGCGATCGCCCGGGGTGGTATGCCAGCCAGCTTCGCGACCTGTAAGCCATAGCTTTGATTTGCCGGTCCGGGCTTGACCCGGTGCATGAAAATAATGTCGTCGCCGTGCTCGATGGCGTCCAGATGCACATTGTGAATATTCTCGTATTGTTCGGGTAACAGGGTCAATTCGAAATAATGGGTCGCAAACAGGGTAAAGGCGCCGGATTTTTGCGCCAAATGGTCGGCGCAGGCCCAGGCCAGCGCGAGACCGTCGAAGGTGCTGGTTCCGCGGCCGATTTCATCCATCAAAACCAGGCTACTCGGGGTGGCATTGTTGAGAATATTGGCCGCTTCGGTCATCTCAACCATGAAGGTAGAGCGCCCGCTGGAAAGATCGTCGCTGGCGCCAATTCGGGTAAATATCTGATCGACCGGGCCGATGGTCGCCTGCTCGGCTGGCACATAGCTGCCCATATAGGCGAGAATGACAATCAGCGCGGTCTGGCGCATGTAAGTCGACTTACCGCCCATGTTGGGTCCGGTAATGAGCAGCATACGGCGCTGCTGATCGAGCAGCGTATCGTTGGCGATAAAGGGCGCCTGCATCACCTGTTCAACCACTGGATGCCTGCCGGCACGGACATCCAGCAGCGGCGTTTCGGTAAGTGTCGGTGCAAACCAGTTGTAGCGGTCGGCGCAACGCGCAAAACTGAGCAATACATCGAGCTGCGCGAGCGCTGTAGCGCACAGTTGCAATGGCGCCAGTTGCGCCGATAGCTGTTTCAATAGCGTTTCGTAGAGATGTTTTTCGCGAGCCAGAGACCGTTCGCGTGCGCTCAATACCCTGTCCTCGAAGGCCTTTAATTCGGGGGTGATATATCTTTCTACTGCCTTGAGGGTTTGACGTCGTACATATTCGACTGGAATCGTGTCGCTGTGGGTTTTGCTCACTTCGATATAAAAACCGTGTACCCGGTTATAAGCCACCTTAAGCGAGTTAATGCCGGTTTTTTGCTGTTCCTGGTTTTCCAGGTCCACCAGGAACTGGTCCGCATTGGCGCTCAGTGCACGCAATTCGTCGAGTTCCGGGTCGAAACCCGTCGCGATCACCCCCCCATCCCTGATCAGCAGCGGCGGTTCGTCGATGATTGCCGAATCGAGCAAAGCGACGGTCTCCGGGTGGGTCGCCAGGTTTTGCGCCAGTTGTTTAATCAGGGGGCTATCGAGTGTTGCGATCGCAAGCTGTAATTCGGGCAAACGTTCGAGGCTCGACTGTAGTGTAGTGAGGTCGCGCGGGCGTGCCGATAACAGCGCAATGCGGGCGAGAATTCTCTCGATGTCGCCCACCGAGCGCATGATTTCAGCAATGATTTCGAATTCACGATTGTCGAGCAGACAGGCCAGGGCATGGTGTCTTTGCCGTACCTGCGCCTGGTCACGCAGCGGCTTTTGCAGCCAACGGCTGAGTTCGCGGTAACCCATGGCTGTCACGCAGTGGTTGATGATGCCCAGTAAACTGTGGTCAGGGGACGGGTTATTGGAGCGGGTTAATTCGAGGTTGCGGCGGCTGTTGGCGTCGATCAGCAACAGGTTTGAAGCCTGCTCGATACGAATCGGCTGGATATGCGGTAATACCGTTTTTAAGGTATCGCCGATGTACTGCAACAGGCAGCCTGCGGCGCAAATGGCCAGCGGGTAGTCACCCAGACCAAAGCCCTCCAAATCTCGCGTCTGGTACTGCTCGCAAAGCAGACGAGTGGTTGATTCGAGTTCGAATTGCCAGGGGGGCATCGCCTGGGTTCGTTGCAGGTAAAGGGCTTCCAGCGGTAACACCTGGTCTTCGCAATAGATGATTTCGGCCGGATCCAGGCGCGCTATTTCGCTGCCGAGTAGCTCGTCGCTTTCGAGCTGGCTCGCGCTGAATCGCCCCGAACTGATTTCCAGCGATGCCAGGCCCCAGACCATATCATGCCGGTACACGCAGCACAGCAGATTTTCCTGCCGATCCTGCAGCAGCGCCTCGTCGGTCAGGGTGCCGGGCGTGATCACGCGCACCACCTGCCGCTCTACCGGACCCTTGCTGCTTGCAGGGTCTCCAGTCTGCTCGCAGATCGCAACCGGTTCGCCAACCCTAACCAGTTTGGCGAGGTAATTATCCACCGCGTGGTAAGGCACCCCGCACATCGGAATCGGCTCCCCGGCCGATTGCCCGCGTTTGGTCAGGGTGATATCAAGCAATCGTGCGGCCTTTTTCGCATCGTCAAAAAAAAGCTCGTAAAAATCACCCATGCGGTAAAACA
>JBGMRM010000152.1:0-5360 GCA_048061415.1 Gammaproteobacteria bacterium
AAATCAGGCGGCTGAACATCGGGCGCGGAGTAGAAGATTCTTAATGCGCCTGTTGCGTGACGCATCCGCACAACAGGCGGGTCAGTATTCGAAGCGCGCATACAGTGGCAAATGGTCGGACAATTGCTTCCATGGCGAGCCATCGAAACGCTGGCAATCGAGTAAATTTAAATGGTTGAAATAAATCCGGTCCATTTTTAACACCGGCCAGTTCGATGGAAAGGTTTTGGCATATTTTCCGTGCGACGCGCGAAACACTTCCTGCATCGCCAGCAGTGATTCAAGATGCGGGCCCATGCGTCCGTTCCAGTCGTTAAAATCGCCGGCCAATATCACTGGCTCGCCTTCCGCGACCGCGTCGTTAATGTAATGCCGGAGAATATTAATCTGCCGTTTGCGCTCAAAGCCTATCAACTCGAGATGCACACAAATCAGGTGTACGCGTAAATTACTGGCGGCCAGGTTGATCACGCCATGTAACAGGCTGCGGCTGGCACGGCGAAAACGCGACAGGTTTATGTTTTCCCAATGCTCGAACGAATGTTTGCTCAGTATCGCGTTACCGTGGTGCCCCTTGCTGTAGATGGCATTTTTACCATAGGCATAGTGAGGCCAGAGTTCGTCGGCCAGGAATTCAAACTGCGATACCTGTGGCCAGCCCGAAACCCTGCTTTCGTGATGATAATGACGCCCCTGGATTTCCTGTAAAAAAACTATATCCACATCGACCAGTTGCAGATGTTGCCGAATTTCGTGCAGGACGAATTCCCGGTTGCGCCGGTCGAAGCCTTTATGAATATTATAGGTTAAGACTTTAAGCATGCGGGGTTAATGTATTTAAGGTATATGAAGGGAACCTGCCCATTAGACCTTAATAATAACCGATAATTATTGCCGAAGTCTGTTTAATAATTTTTCAGAATAATGTGAAGCTGAATCGAGGTTTGAGCGTCCGTTTGGCCACCGTAGGCTGTAAATTGCCTTATTCAGTGCGAAGCAGCGGAAACTTTTCGCAAATGATCGGAGATCCACGGGTCTGACTGGGGTCCCGATAGGTTTCCAGTGAAGGTTTATCGTTGTATACGATGTCGTCGCCCAGCCAGTTAACCGAAAAGGCCGCGCGACGCCGATCCAGGCGATTGCCCGGCGCACTGTGCAGCGTATAGGATTTCCAGGTCAGCATATCGCCAGCACTCACCGCCGTAGCGAGTATTTTTGCTGGCGACTCGCCATCGCCACTGGGCGGCAAAGACAATTCCCTGCGCGCATACCGATAGTCTCTTTCAGGATCATCGAAATTGACAGCTCGAAACAGGGTTTCCGACCGATGCGATGCCTGCATAAATCGCAGTGCAGATTCCAGCGGGATGTCATCTAGCGCGACCCAGCAGTTGATCGCCTTGATTCCGTCGAGTGGATAATACGAGTGATCCTGGTGCCAGGGTGTCGCTGCGCTGTCGCGTTTGACGATGTCGAGGTCTGCACTCGCCCCGCGCAGTGCCTGCTCGATGCCTTTTTCGATCAGGTCGAGCCACGTTTTTACAAATGCCGCGCGCAGGCAGACAACGCCATTTAAATTGAGTGCCTCCACCGCGCCAGTGGGCACGCTGTTATCCTCGTTGAGATAAAATGACGGTACCGGATCGAGAGCCTGTTCATTCATAGGGGTAGTCCCATAGACGAATAGACAGACTGGTCAATGATCTGAACGCTCGCTGCCAGGAAGCGGCGGTGGCAACTTATCCTGGTGCGTAAAAATGGAGGTGTACCCGTCCGACCAGTCCGGCGGTAGTGGCATGTGTAATTCTTCGTGATGTGCGTAAGGTGGCTGGCTTCCCCGCACCAGTGCACCGTAATGGGAGCTGGGGTAGGGCGCCGTGGTGTAAGGAATTGCATCTGCCGCGCTGTAGGTGATCACAAATACCGGGCGTCCCGTGGTGCTCGTATTGCGAGCCGACCCGTGAATGATGCAACTATGATGAACCGATACCAACCCTGCGGGCCCGGTTATTTCAACAGCGGTATCGAGTCCGGCGCCAGGCAAATCCGCGTCTTCGATCGCGCCAGTCCAGCTGCCTTTTGCATCGTAATGCCGGTAGATCGGGCCTTTATGGCTCCAGGGAATTACTTGCAGGGGACCCTGCTCTGAACCGATATTCTCCAGCCCCAGCAAAAACTGACAGGTACCTAAATTGGTATGGGGATAGAAAGCGATATCCTGATGCCACTTCACGCCAGCCCCGCCGCCTGCCCACTTGAAGTTAGCGAAAACGTCCCTGAAACGAACATTGGGGCCCAGTATGTCCTCGGCGATATCGACGATGATGGAGTTTGAACAGAATTCCCAGCAGGCCGGGTCGAGATCATCGACATAGGCAACGCGGCGAAGTCGTGGGTTTTCTGCGTTATGACCCTGTTCGAGGTCGAATTGATGATTGGACTGCGTCACTTCCCGGCTCAGGTCTATTAGCCTGTCCAGGGTTGAGCGCAGTGGTGCCAGCGTCTTTTCTGCAATCAGGCCGGGCATGGCGAGATAACCCTGCTCGAAGTAGAGTTGCCGTTGCGATTGCTCGAGTACGCGCGCGGGTCGTGCCAGGATCTCTTCGGGTTTCAAAATGAATACCGAGCGTCGAGTACATCGTATTCGCCCTGAATTCTGGCCGCGTCGAGCTCCAGGTTACGTATATCGCTTTCCAGCCGTGCATAGCTGGTTTGCAGCTCCCTTAATTCCTGTAGCATGGCTAGTCGGCGTTATTGCATTCTGCTTCGTTTAAGGTGGCGCAGGCGGAAAGGAGGAAAAAGGCCGCAATAACCAGGAGAAGTTTTATATGAGTCATATTGGTGGTTGTATGAATGTGAGGCCAGTGCCTTAAATTTACGTTGTTTTCTTAAAAATATCGACTGATCTTTTTCACCCGCCTTTTAAAATCCCTTGTGCGGGTATCCGGATTGTGTTTGACCGGTGACGGCAGGGTTGCGGCCAGTTCTATGGCCTGTTTTACGGATAAGCGCGAAGCCGATTTCCCCCAGTAGTACCTGGCAGCAGCCTCGACGCCGTAGATACCACGGCCGAACTCGACCACGTTGAGGTATAGTTCGAGAATTCTCTTTTTCGACAGATTACGCTCCATTCCAATAGTCAGCAGCAATTCGTGCCACTTTCGCAGTGGATTTCTGGAGGAGCTGAGGAAGATATTTTTAACCGTTTGCTGAGAAATGGTGCTGCCACCGTAGGCAAATCTTTTTTCAGACAGGTTGGTTTCCATCGCCGATTGTATCGCTTCTATATCGATACCCGAGTGTGAATAAAAACGGGCGTCTTCGGCGACGATCAGGGCGCGAATCATATTCCGGGATATCTTGCCGATGGGCTTTTGCTTCCATCGCAGGTCAGGCCAGTTTGGATGTTGGTAGCGATCGAAAATATACTGGCGGATAAAATTCGATTGCTGAATGGGTCCCTGCTGGTAGAGCGACCAGTCCGGCCAGATACCGATCAGGTAACCGGTATCCATGATGAATACCAGCAGCAGAATCTTTAAGCCCCATCGCACAATGCGTACGGTTGTCCGTGCTCTTAGATAATCATAGAGGCGTAATTTTAAGGAATAAAATGACATGGCCTGATTTGGATGCTTGCCTAATACTATTTATAAACCAGAATCGCCTTCGTTGCTGTTAAATATCGGCATTTTAGGCCTGACCCCAATACCTATCGAAAAACCGATTTCCAGTGATCGAAAAATTTCGTCTGGATTTAAACCTGTAACTGGAAAAAGCCGCCTATACTCGCTGGCATTGCATCAGTAGTCTAATGCCGTGTACGGAAATCGAAACCCCGCAGTCGTTCATCATATCCCGGTGCCGGGCGTTAAGGCATTCGCGTTGCTTTCCGCGTTTGAAAGTGCGGCCAGAGGAATACTGGTATCGGTTTTACCGATAGCAATGTACCGGGTTTATGCCGATGCCAGGATGGTTTCCGAAGTCTATTTTCTGATCGGTGTTCTATCATTTGCGATGGCGCTGCTGGTGCCGTGGATTGGCCGGTTCGTTCCAAGACGGTGGCTTTATACGACGGCGGTCATCGCATTTATTATCGGTTCGGCAATCGGCGCTCTAGCCGATTCCCGCGTACTTGCGATCGGCCTCGGTTTAATGACGCTGTCGGTGGTGGTGATTACGGTATGCTTTAATGCCTACGTGATGGATTACGTCAGTCGTTCCAGATTGAGTGAAATCGAATCCCTGCGCCTGTTCTACAGCGGTGCGGCCTGGACTACGGGACCTTTTCTCGGAATCTGGTTAATGGGGGTCTGGAAGCCTGCGCCATTCATATTGTCCGGGCTGGCCGCCTGCGTTTTGCTCGCCGCTTTCTGGCGATTCAGGCTCGGCAATGGCAAGGCCATTCAAAAGGCAAAAGGCAAACCCCCTAACCCCTTCGCTTATTTGCATCGGTTCGTTAAACAGCCGCGCCTGGTAGCTGGATGGACTTATGCGGTGATCCGCTCCTGTGCCTGGTGGGTATACGTGGTTTACCTGCCGATTTACGCGGTGGAAAATGGCTACAGCGAACAATTGGGCGGTATCCTGTTATCGGCATCCAATGCCTTCCTGTTTTTAACGCCACTGATGTTAAGGGCGATGCGTGGTCGCGTCCGTAAAGCAGTGGTACTGGGTTTTACCGGGAGCGGGGTATTATTCTTGCTCGCCTCGTTCGACTTCGCCGGGGATTCGCTCGTGATCGCGTTTCTGGTGGGTGCTTCAATGTTTTTGATATTGCTCGATATGAGTGCCGGTTTGCCATTCCTGATGGCGGTACGGCCTTCCGAGCGGACCGAAATGGCGGCCGTTTATTCTACCTACCGGGATGTCTCGGGTGTTCTCACACCGGGCGCGGCGAGCTTACTGCTAATATTTTTACCCCTGCAATTCATGTTTGGCCTGACTGCTATAGGCCTGTTTAGCTGTACCTGGCTGGCGACTAAATTGCACCCTCGCCTGGGCATTAAAAAAGTGACCCCGATCGTTACCGTTCCTCTGGCCGAAGAAGCTTAAGACAGATTCGGCGAATGAGTGCTTCGCGCCTGACTGCGATTCGTTGATCTGATGGCTTGACTTTTTATAACAGACGGTATAGTCTGTTATATATTCCAGACTATATAGTTTGATATTATGCCAAGACCAAGAGAATTCGACCCGAAGGAAACCCTGCAAACTGCGATTGATTTGTTTTGGGAGAAGGGTTACTACGATAGTTCTGTCGATGAAGTCGTCAAGCGTTCGGGTGTGGCTAAGTATGGAATTTACGGCACCTTCGGAACCAAACGCGAACTCTTTGTTAAAGCGCTGACACAATATGC
>JBGMRM010000153.1:0-1359 GCA_048061415.1 Gammaproteobacteria bacterium
CGCCAGCGTGCAACACGCTATTCGACAGGCGATCGAGTTACAACGACGCGGAAACCTGAGCGCCGCAGAGCGCAAATACCGCAGCGTTCTCAAACAGCTACCCGAGCATACCGACGCCCTGCAATTCCTCGGACTCCTGCTACAACAAAAGGGCAATGCCGGCGCGGCATTGCACTTCATGCAAAAAGCAGTCAAAAGCTCGCCACAAAACCCGCAGCTTTTGGGCAACCAGGCCGAGCTATACCGCATGCAGGATGATTTCGAAAATGCCCGGGATTGCGCACGGCAGGCCCTGTCGCTAGATCCTGGGCTGGTCGATGCACTGGCCATCTTAGGACAGGCCTGTTATCGGCTCAATCAACCCGAAGACGCGGCCGATGCTTTTTCCCAGGCACTGTCGATCAACCCTGAAGATACCGAACTACGCAACGAACTGGCGAATGTTTATTGTTTGCTTGGAAGATACGAAGAGGCGGCCGAACAATACCTGCAGGCCTTATCGACACAACCCGATTTCGACGATTGCCGTATCAACCTGGCCGATACCCTGGTCGAACTGGATGACACCGCACAGGCCATCGACCATTACCAGCAGGTTTTGCAGCGCGAGACCTCTAATGCCAGTATCCATGTTCGGCTGGCGGGGGCCTTCGACACGCTGAGGCAAACCGATAACGCCATCGCCAGCTATCGGTCGGCGCTCGAAATCGACCCGGCCCTGGCAGAGGCGCAGCTCAAACTCGGCAAGTTATTGCTAGGCCGAAACCCCGATGGCGCAAAAGAATATTTCCGCTCGGTATTAAGCAGCGACCCCGGCAATGCGTATGCGCACTACTGGCTCGGTATCTACTTTCAGACTATGGGTGATTTCGAGCAGGCGACCCACTGCCTCACCCAGGCCCTCGAGCTAAACCCGGAATTGACCGATGCCTGGTATCGACTGTCGCTGATTCGAAGTTTCGAGCCATCGGATCAGCAAATAGATGATCTGGAGCAGGAGTTCGGCACTCTCATTAAAGACAAGGCCGGCGACGAGTGTTTGGTGACGCTGGGTTTTACCCTGGGCAGGTTTCACGAGCAAAGAGCTAACTATGCATCGGCGTTTCGTTACTACCAGCACGGCAACCAGATAAAGGCCACCAGCCAGCGGTTCGACAAGGTGCAGCACGACGCGCAGATCGACAATATCATCGAGATATTCGATCGCGAGTTTTTCCAGCGACGCCGGTCCTGGGGCTCTGCATCCGATCTGCCGGTTTATATCGTCGGCATGCCGCGCTCCGGCACCACCCTGGTAGAGCAAATCCTGTCATCGCATGCGGCTGTCCACGGCGCCGGCGAACTTCCATTCATGCTGGA
>JBGMRM010000153.1:1459-5347 GCA_048061415.1 Gammaproteobacteria bacterium
TCCTGTCATCGCATGCGGCTGTCCACGGCGCCGGCGAACTTCCATTCATGCTGGACCTGGTAGCCTCGTTGAAGGACCTCGACCCCACTTCGGCGCAAAGCCACGCACAACGAGTACGCGACCTCAGTCGGCAGCAGGTCGCCGATATGAGCGCCCGGTATCTGCTCGATTTACAGGCACTGCTACCGGGGGCGAGGCGAATTCTGGACAAGATGCCGGGTAATTATTTTCGCCTTGGGTTGATATTCCTGCTATTCCCCCAGGTCAGGGTTATTCATTGCACGCGCGACCCGATGGACACTTGCTGGTCCTGCTACCAACAGAATTTCGAGCAGGGCTTATTATTCACCAACGACCTGGAAAACCTGGGGCATGCCTATCGCGGCTATTCACGCCTGATGGCGCACTGGCACAGTTTATTCCCAGGGCAGATAACCGATCTGTGTTACGAAGACCTATTGAACGATCCAGAAACCTGCAGCCGCAGATTACTAGAACATTGTGGCATCGAATGGGATCCTGCGGTACTCGAGTTTCATCAACTGCGTCGCCCGGTTTCGACTGCCAGTTTGTGGCAGGTACGCCAGCCGATTTACAAAACCTCGGTGGGTCGCTGGAAAGCTTACGAGGAATTTTTACAACCGCTGCAAAAAATACTGTTCAAATCCGAGTAGAATTCCTATCGTGCAAACAGATTGATGACATAAAAAAAGGCCGGTATATTCCGGCCTCTTTATCGAAATTTTAGTAGCTGGTCATAAGGCCCTGATCTGGGCATTCATACGGCTCTTGTGGCGAGAAGCCTTGTTCTTGCTGATCAGACCGCTCGAAGTCGAGCTATCGAGTATCGGCACCACTTTTTTGAAAGCGGCCTCGGCGGCAGCCTTGTCGGCGGATGCGATCGCGGCCACGGTGGCTTTGATATAGGTGCGCATCATCGAGCGGCGACTGGCATTGCGTTGACGGCGCTGTTCGGCCTGGTTCGCACGTTTTTTAGCTGAAGGTGAATTCGCCAAGCTTAACTCCCGGGTGGGCTTCGAAAAATCAGGCGCGCATTATCTTAACTGCACCACTTCCTGTCAACCCGAAATAGCCGATAACTAGGAGCCTGACCAACTTAAATGCTAAAATCCAGCGCTTTTAACAGGACTATGCGTACGTACTCTTGGCCACATTAATCAAATCCACGCTATCGGTCGGATCGATGACATTATTGTCGCGTATTCTCGGGCTGGCGCGGGATATCGTGATCGCGCGATTTTTCTCCGCCGGTGATGCCGCCGATGCTTTTTTTGTCGCGTTCAAAATTCCGAATTTCCTGCGCCGGCTGTTCGCCGAGGGTGCATTTTCACTCGCCTTTGTGCCGGTGCTAAGCGAATACCGTAGTCGGTATAGCGCTGCTCAAACAAAGGATTTGATCAACCAGGTGGCCGGTACGCTGGGCCTGATTCTGCTTTTTTTAAGCCTGATCGGCGCATTCGCCTCGCCGGTACTGATCAGTATATTTGCAGCCGGTTTCATCGACCAGCCGGAGAAGTTCGATCTTACCGCCGACATGTTGCGCATCACTTTTCCCTACATCCTGTTGATATCGATGACTGCGATGGCCGCCGGTATCCTCAATACCTGGAAGCACTTCGCGGTACCCGCATTCACCCCGGTGCTGCTGAACCTGAGCATGATCGGTAGTGCGATCTGGCTTAGCCCGCG
Organism: Gammaproteobacteria bacterium; assembly: GCA_048061415.1. GTDB lineage: Bacteria > Pseudomonadota > Gammaproteobacteria. The sequence goes on from JBGMRM010000153.1 coordinate 3,170, forward strand.
ATTAGAGGTACCTGTCACCGCGCTGGCCTGGGGCGTTTTGCTCGCCGGTGTCCTTCAACTGCTATTCCAGCTACCGTTTCTGTACCGCGCCGGCCTGTTACCGAAGCCAACCTGGGGGTGGCGTCACGAGGGCGTGCAGAAAATCATCAAACTGATGATTCCGGCCCTGTTTGGTTCTTCGGTGGCTCAGATCAACCTGCTGTTCGATACCTTTATCGCCTCGTTCCTGATATCGGGCAGCGTGTCCTGGTTGTACTACTCGGATCGCCTGCTCGAATTTCCGCTCGGCGTATTCGGCATCGCGCTCGCTACCGTGGTGTTGCCCAACCTCTCCGAGGCGCATTACAAAAAAGGCGCAACCCACTTTAATAAAACCCTGCAATGGGCGCTGCAACTCGCACTGCTGATCGCAATCCCGGCTACAGTGGGTTTGTTCCTGCTAGCACAACCTATTCTTTCCACGCTGTTTCAATACGGCGCATTTCAGATCAACGATTCGATGATGGCATCCTATAGCCTGATGGCCTACACCCTCGGACTACCCGCCTTTATAATGATCAAGATACTGGCCAGTGGCTTCTACGCGCGCCAGGATACCAAAACTCCGGTTCGCATCGGTATCCAGGCGATGCTACTCAATATGGTGCTCAACGTGATATTCGTAGTAGCGATGCTAAAAAGCGATTTCCTCGCACCGCATGTCGGGCTCGCGCTGGCTACCTCTGCATCGGCCTACTTCAATGCCGCCATGCTTGCACTGAGGCTGAAGAAAACCTCGATTATCGAAGGCTTTGAGGCGTTTAAACTACCATTGCTCAAAATCCTTGTTGCTAGCGTTGCGATGTCGGCGTTGATAGTTATTCTGTCACCGCAGGTCGAACCCTGGAGCCAATGGCGCTGGTCCGAGCGCGTTTATCAGCTCGGCTGGCTCATCGTCCCGGCTATCTTGTGCTACGCACTGGTGCTTTGGATAATGGGCGTTCGACGTAGTCATTTCGCCGTCTGAAATACTAGCCATTTTTACCTCCATGCGACTTATCCGCGGACTACATAACCTGACCCAGCCCTTATCGGCCAGTGCGCTCACGATCGGTAATTTCGATGGCATCCATCTCGGCCATCAGCAGGTACTAAAGCAACTGAAATCGGTGGCTGGGCGATACGGCCTCCCCGCCACGGTGATGATTTTCGAACCGCAACCGATCGAATATTTTGCCCCCGACAAGGCGCCGAAACGGCTCGCACGATTTCGCGAAAAGCTGGTATATCTAAAATCGCAGCAAATCGACTATCTGTTGTGCCTGAAGTTCGACCGCTATCTGGCGCAACTTTCGGCTGAAGATTTTATAGAACAGATCCTGGTGGCTCAGCTCAACCTCCGTCACCTGGTAATCGGCGACGATTTCCGTTTTGGCAGGAATCGAGCCGGTAATTTCAAATTATTACAGACATTCGGCCGGCAATATGATTTTGTCGTCGAGCATACCGATACGCTGCTGATCGACGGCGCACGAGTGAGTAGCACGCGCGTTCGTGAGAGTATTCAGCACGACAATTTCGAAAAAGCCGCCCAGCTTCTCGGGCGGCCCTACTCCCTGTCCGGGAAGATTGCGCACGGACAAAAGCTCGGGCGCGAACTCGGCTATCCGACGATCAATATTAAAATGGGCGACAATACCCTGATCGTCAAAGGAATATTTGCGGTAACGGTAAAAGGTATAGATAATCGCGTACTAAAGGGTGTGGCCAGTATTGGCACACGCCCGACAATAGACGGCGTCGACACTATCCTCGAGGTTTTCATTCTGGATTTAAACCAGGATATATACGGGCATTGCGTGGAAGTTGAGTTTTTGCACAAAATTCGTGATGAACTGAAATTTGAAACGCTGCAGGAACTGGGCAGAAATATCGAAAACGATGTCGTTCTGGCCAGGCGATACTTTGATCAATAACTAGACAGGCAAGCAGAACCTTTGTGACCGATTACAAATCAACCTTAAACCTTCCCGACACCGATTTCCCGATGCGCGGCAACCTTGCCAACAAGGAGCCCGAACGCCTGAAAAAATGGCAGGATCAAAAGCTGTACCAGAAAATTCGTGCAGCGCGTAGCGGGAAAAGGCGCTACATACTGCACGATGGCCCACCCTATGCGAACGGTGACATTCATATCGG
>JBGMRM010000154.1:0-5338 GCA_048061415.1 Gammaproteobacteria bacterium
GAGTGCCTTCAGGTGACCTGCGAAATTTGAGGGAGCCGCTTTTTGCGGCGCTACCCTGGTTCGATTTTCCCTCGATACATCGATCCACCTCGCCATGGTCATGAACATAATTTTGATGTTAATCGGTTTGGTAATATGGTCGTTCATGCCGGATTGTTTGATTTTTTTGATATTTTCGCGCATCACATCGGCGGTTAGCGCGATAATGGGCAAGTCACGAAACTTCGCCTGTTTACGCAGTTTTCTGGTTGCCTGGAATCCATCCATCACTGGCATCTGGCAATCCATTAAGATACCGTCATATCGCTTATGGGCGATTTTCTCTAATGCCTGCTTACCATCGTCTGCTACATCGACCTTGACACCATTGGTGGTCAGTAATTCGACAGCCAGTTCCTGATTGAGAAGATTGTCTTCTATCAGCAATATTTTAGCGTTACGTAATTTGCCCAGGGCGTCGAGGTATTCTTCATCATCGGATAGTGTTTTCCTGTCTAAATCGGTAACCAGGCCTAAGGCGTGAATCAGCGCCTGGTAAAGACCGGGCAGGGTAACCGGCTTCAGCAGGGTTCTGCTATAGGCCAGACCGCGCTTTTGCATCGCTTCCCCGGCTCCTGGATCGATCATTTGTTCGCTCATGACCACGGTAGGCAGATTATGTTTTAACAGTTTCTGAGAATTGGCCGCACTATCGCAACAGGTTTTAACACACTGGCGGTCGATCAACAGCAGCTCAAACTGGCTAAAATCAACTGCCTTGATTTTGTCCATATCGGCAGGCAGGCATATCGCGACAGGCTCGATAAACAGAAACCGGCATAAGCGATCCAGTATCGAAGCCCAGGCACTGTTATCGGTAACAATCAATAGTTTGGAGTTTGCAATCGCCGCGCCGTGAATTTCGATGGTCGACTGAATATCGGCTACCAGGTGGTTCACGATATTAAAACTGAACTTGCTGCCAACACCGGATTCCGACTCTACCGCCAGTTCCCCGCCCATCAGTTGCGCCAATTTTCGCGAAATGGTCAGGCCGAGGCCAGAGCCACCATACTTGCGCGTGGTTGAGGTATCGGCCTGGGTAAACGATTCGAACACCTGTTTTTGCTGCGCTTTATCCATACCTATGCCGCTGTCCTCGACACTAAACTGCAGGTTAACCGTTTCATCTTCGGCGAAGTCCGATTTCGCCGATACTTTTACATACCCCTCTTCGGTAAATTTAAGCGCATTGTTCGCCAGGTTGATCAATATTTGCCCCAACCTGAGGGGATCCCCTATCAATCGCCACGGCATGCAGGGGTCGATATCAAAAATAAAATCCAGCTTCTTTTCCGCCGCCTTTAAACTAATCAGGTTAGATACATTGTCGAATACATCGTACAGCGAATACTCGATTTCCTCGATATCGAGCCTGCCTGCTTCGATCTTGGAAAAATCCAGTATTTCATCGACGATACCGAGCAGGGCCTCTGCAGACTTGTTCACTTTTTCCAGATAATTGCGTTGCATCGAATCCAGCCTGGTTTCCAGCGCGAGGTGGGACATGCCGATAATCACATTCATCGGCGTTCGGATTTCATGGCTCATATTCGCCAAAAAATGCGACTTGGCCTCGTTAGCAAGCTCGGCCTTTCTTACCTCGGTACGTAACGCGGCTGTGCGTTCCCGCACCTGCTTATCCATTTTTTCCAGAACTATCTTGGTCTGCTTCTTGTGCAGAAATATCTCCCGATCTTTTTCCTTCAACTTCGCCTCGGCGGTTAGGCGGGCACTTTTTTCCTCCTTATAACGCGCCTTGTAATCATCTTTTCCAAACATAAACTAATGGTTAACCGTTTTTCCCGAAAATCCTGTACCAGCGGATTCCGTTTATAGGTTTCGATTCCACGATGGCAAAATCAGATCCGGACGGAACCGAAAGCCAATTCGTTTTAACTGCTTCCAGCCACTTCACAATTTTCGAATATCCCCTGGGAATCATATCTTAATAGTCCGCTGGATTTATCGACCGGATTCGAGATTAAATACGGCATTTGTCGCCGTATGAGCCACAATTTGACAGCTTACTAGAGTATAGGCTAGATAATAATTATTGTGCCCCTATCTATCTCTATAGATAAGATCGATAAGCCTGATGACGAATAACGGGAACTCCCGTTACGAGAGGCTAATACAAACCATTTTTAGATCAACTATTCGGTATCGTGAAATGCCAACAATTTCTCATTGTTTTTAGATATCAGTGAGTTATGATAATTAGTGGAAGCAATCTATAAACTAATTTAGTTAATGGGCTGGTTTTTAAAATTTTTTAGACCTGTATCGACCCCGGAGGGAAGGATGCAACCCGAAAAATTCGAATCTTTGATTTCGCCACCCTGGCCCGCAGACCAGGCGGAATCAAATTATTACAATCCTCCTCACCTGCAAAAGCAGCCAGGGGATCTGGCAATATTCGAACGCAATGACGAAACCGAAGACAATCTGGATCACGTAGCGGTTCTCGGCTACGATTGATCCCGCTACACCTTTCCAGCCGGCTAGCCTGCCCTGGAAATCTTGAATTACCCACTTCCGCCAACGCAGCCCCTGGCCGAAAATACCATAGTACCCGGTTCACCTATAATCTCCGTATCATGAACCTGATCCTGTTGACTCTGGTTGCAACCGGCACCTCGATCATAACCGCGATGGTCGGCATGGGTGGCGGTATGATCCTCATCGCTTTTATGCCCGGCCTGCTCCCTGCCAGTGCCATCATTCCTGTTCATGCCCTGGTGCAATTATTTTCAAATTCCAGTCGCGCCCTGTTCGGCTGGCGATTTATACACTGGAATTTTCTACTGGCATTCATCGCTGGATCTATCCTCGGTGGTTTGTTAGCGACCCAATTGACAACGCAGATTAACCTCGATTACACACCGCTATTTATTGCCAGCTATATTCTGTATAACGTCTGGGGTCCCAGTCTGGACTTCAGGAAACGGCTACGCGGCGAGTTTTTAACGATCGGTTTCCTGCAGACAGGGCTAGGTATGATCGTTGTGCGATCGCGCCTTTGGGGCAATCGATTTTGGCGCGCAGGGGTCTCGGGCGCGATGCGCAGGTGGTCACCGTAGCCCTGTTCATGACCTTTACTCATCTAATCAAAATTATACTTTTCGGTTTGCTCGGTTTTTCATTTATTAGCTATTGGCAAATCATAGTGGGTATGTCGTTCGGGGTAATCGCGGGCGCCTATATCGGGACGAAATTACGCTACCAGGTTCCCGAGGCCAGGTTCAAGATCATCATCAAATGGCTTTTGACATTACTGGCTTTTCGCATGGTGTATATCACCCTGTTTTAACAAATTCGGTAATACATCAGGCCGCAGAAAATTGTATTTTTAGTTGACGTTTTGCAAAAGCAGGGTAGTCCACGGCATTAGCGCCACCAGGATCCACGCCACCATCAGTGGAATCAGAAGCTTGAAAATATTGCTAATGACCTGTGCGTAGGGAACATCCATGACACCCGAGACAACGAACAGGTTCAGACCATAGGGCGGGGTCACGAAGCCGATAGTGGTGCCGAGGACAAAGACCACGCCCCAATGGATGGGGCTGATTCCGAACCCGGCTGCGACCGGCGCCAATATGGGTCCCAGGATCAGGACTACGGCGATAGATTCTGTAATCGCACCGACCATGAGGATCAGTAGCATCATGATAGCCACAGAAAACGCCGGCGCAATATCAGTCCCCACTGCTTCCAAAAACCCCTGGATCGTTTCCTGCATGCCCATCACCGAAGCGACTTGCTGGAACTGTACCGAAAATGCCACCAGGGGCATAATCATTCCGGTGAGCGCGGCGCTTTGTAGAAGGATACTGCGTAATTGCCGAAACTTGATTTTCCGGGTTATTAGCCACCCGGCGAGGAAGCAATATATCGTCACCACGCCGGCGGCTTCAGTGGGGCTGAAATACCCCCAATAAATACCGAAGAAAATGACACCGATGGCGATGAAGCCTATCCAGGCTTCCAAAGCCTTTTTGGCGATATTATAGAGCCTGAAGGATGACAACCCCTCGGATGGTTCGACTTTCCGGGTTAGCCAGACCGCGGACGCGATCAGGCAGATAACGAGTAACGCGCCGGGGATAAGACCACCTAGAAACAAATCAACCGAAGATACGTTCACGGTCACGCCATAGACGATGAAGATAACGCTCGGCGGGATAATTACCCCGACCGTCCCACCGGCGGCAACCAGGGATGCTGCCAGACCCGGCGACACGCCACGTTTCTTAAGCTCGGGTCCAAGCAGGCGACCCATGGTCGCAGCAGTGGCCGAATTCGACCCACTAACGGCAGCAAACAGGCCACAGGACACCATCGTCGTCGCCGCGGTTGACCCCGGGAAGATGGAAACAAGACTTCGCGAGAAGGCTACCAGGCGTTGGGAAATTCCACCGGCCGTCAAAAAATCTCCTGTTGCGACAAACAATGGAACCGCCAGGAAGACATAGACTTTTATCGTGTCCGTGGCGCCTATACCCATGTGGGCCATAGGATAGTCGACGACGAAATAAGACGTCCCGGCTACCCACATTGCGATAATCAGAATGATCGGGGTTCCGGTGAAAAACAGGAATACGGCCAGCAACGAAATTATCCAGATCGTCATCTTAGCCTCCCCCTCCCACTCGCCTGTCTAGGGCGAGTGATCCGGTATCTGATGGACGATTCTCTTCCGTTCGCCGTTACAGATGCCCCAGAATTTCTGCAAAACCCGGATCATGGAAAAAAACCATCCGGCAGGGACTGCCATCGTCGCTATCCACAGGGGAATATCCGTTCCAAAAATCACCTGCTCAAAACGGAGGTTATTCTGAACGATACCCACCGAAACGCTGATAATAACGGCCCCAAGAATCAGCCAGAAAAGACAATCCAGGGATTCGAATACAGCCCGAACTGGCCACGAGAATCGATCCCGGTATTCATCAAAGGCGAGGTGCCGACCTGTATGGATGTTGCTGGACATGGCAAACCAGGTGAGCCAAACAAAGGCATAGAGCGAAATTTCCGGACCCCAGGCCGCCTGTTCCGTGGTAACCATGCGACGCATCGCTTCGATCCCGACCAGGACGATCAGGGTAATGTAGCTCACCAGCATCACCCCATTTTCGACCGCGGTCACGATCCTGTTGAATTGCGCTCGCATCGATGCAGCCTCAAGATTCACGAATCTGGACTGGTGAATTCGATAGCGCGACGACCGGGGGACTCCACCAGTGGTTCCCTAGACCCACCATTTCTCAGGGATGAGGGGTTTGCCCGCAATCTT
>JBGMRM010000155.1:0-5338 GCA_048061415.1 Gammaproteobacteria bacterium
CGGTCGGTGAAGTGAGTGAAATGGCTTACCGGCCCTCGGGTATCCAGGTAGGGAAGATGCGCGTACCGCTCGGGGTCATCGGCATCATTTACGAATCGAGGCCCAATGTCACGATCGACGCCGCAGCGCTGTGCCTGAAATCAGGTAATGCCAGCATTCTGCGCGGCGGCAAGGAGGCGTATCATTCGAATCAGACTATATATCGGTGCATTGAGGAAGGTTTAAACGAGTCAGGGTTGCCGCAACATTCGGTCCAGGTCATCAATACTATCGACCGCGAGGCGGTGGGTCTGATGTTGAATATGCGCGAATCCATCGATGTAATTATTCCACGCGGGGGCAAGTCTCTGATCGAACGTATTGCGGCAGAGGCCAATATCCCGGTGATCAAGCATCTGGATGGGCTCTGCCATGTTTATATCGATGACCGTGCGGACATTACAAAAGCCGTCGCTATTGCACTCAATGCCAAGACGCGACGCTACGGTGTGTGCAACGCGATGGAAACCCTGCTGGTGGCGGGTCCGGTTGCCGAGCCCGTGCTCGCTGAGCTGGTGCCCGCGTTGATCGGCCAGGGGGTTGAACTCCGGGGGTGTTCACGCAGTTGTCAGCTGCATGCCGATCATATAAACCCCGCGAGCGACGAGGACTGGGAGACCGAATACCTCGCCCCCATTCTTTCGATCAGAATCGTCGAAGACCTGAAGCAGGCGGTCGAGCATATCAATCGGCGCGGTTCCCACCATACCGATGCGATCGTTACCGAAGACTTTGGCCACGCCCGCGAGTTTCTGCGACGGGTCGATTCGAGTTCGGTGATGGTCAATGTCTCCACTGCCTTTGCGGATGGTTTCGAGTATGGCCTGGGCGCCGAGATCGGTATCAGTACCGACAAGTTACACGCGCGTGGGCCGGTGGGGCTAAAGGGCCTGACCTCGCAGAAATATATCGTCATTGGGGATGGACACATCAGATCTTGAGTATGATCGGAATTCTCGGTGGCACCTTCGACCCAGTCCATAATGGCCATCTTCATGTTGCACAACAGGTTCTGGATCGTGTTGCGCTAGAGCAGGTGCATTTCCTGCCCTGCGCAATTCCCGTTCATCGAGGCGTGCCACGCGAGAGCGCCGTAGACCGTTTACGCATGATCGAACTGGCGATTGACCACCACGGTAAATTCGCACTGAATACCCTGGAACTAGATCGGGGCGGGCAATCTTATATGGTTGATACCCTGCGCGAAATCAGACAGGGCAATCCGCGTCAGACCCACTGCCTGATTCTGGGCGCCGACGCATTCAACCGGCTGGAAACCTGGAAATCACCCTCTGAAGTTTTACAACTGGCGCACCTGCTGGTCTGTCAGAGACCTGAAATTGAGCTCGATCGGGCTATTTTTCCAGATCGTTGGGTAGAGTCCATAGCCATGCTCGGGCAGTCGGCCGAGGGCAGTATCCTGCCACTGGAAATCGAACAAAACCCGTGTTCATCAACGGGGGTTAGAGACATGCTGACGGCGCAGGAGTCAGAGATCCAGTGCCTGCCCCCAGCCGTGTTTGAATATATACAACAGCGCCAACTATACCGTTAAATGGTTCAATCTATACCCACATCGGTGCAGGCCGAGGCGACCAAAAAACTGACCCTGAAGGCACTGGAAGATTTAAAGGCCAACGAAATTACTGTACTCGATGTCAGGCAGCGGGCCAATTTTACCGATTACATGATATTCGCCAGTGGCACCTCAAGCAGGCACGTCAAATCGATAGCATCGGCGGTGATCGATGCTGCCAAACACGCTGGGCAGCCGCCCTACGGCGCCGAGGGCGAAGACGTGGGTGAATGGGTACTGGTGGATCTCGGCGATGTGATAGTCCATGTCATGTTGCCGGATACGCGTCAATTCTATGAAATCGAAAAACTCTGGAGTGAAGAACCGGTATTGGCAGATTCCAGGCAGTAATGAGCTAACCGGTATGAAAATTCAAATAATAGCCGTGGGCCAGAAAATGCCGGCATGGGTAGAGCAAGCCTGCGCAGATTATCTGAAACGCATGCCGCGCGAGATCGAAGTTCAAATCACTGTGATACCGCCTGCGCAACGCAGGGCAAGGGATTCGACCGAGCACTACCGGCAACTGGAAGCGAGGCAAATTATCAAGAAAGCCGGTTCGAACGGTCTCAGTATCGCGCTCGATGAGCAGGGTAAACTCTGGTCGAGCAATGACTGGGCGCAACAATTAGATAACTGGATGCAGCAGCAGCCCCGTGTAAACCTGCTTATTGGCGGCCCCGATGGCCTCGCCGACGAATGTCGTGAAATATGCCGGCAGACGATTTCCCTGGGTCGTATGACGATGCCGCATGCGCTGGTGCGAGTGGTTTTGGTCGAGCAGCTTTACCGGGCCTGGAGTATTCTTAAGGGTCATCCCTACCATCGAGAATAGACAGACGCTACCCCAGTTTCAGGCTATCATTGGAGTATATCTAATTGAAATCGCCGAGCGGCTAAAGCAGGCAAATTTGACAGTATGACAATCAATGAAGAAATTCTCGTAAACATAACCCCACAGGAAACTCGCGTCGCAATTATTGAAAATGGTGCATTACAGGAGGTTTGTATCGAAAGGCAGGGTAGCCGTGGCATCGTCGGCAATATCTACAAGGGTAAGGTAAATCGCGTACTGCCCGGCATGGAGGCTGCCTTCGTCGATATAGGCCTGGAAAAGGCGGGGTTCCTGCACGTGTCGGATATCGATATTGGCAGCGAGAGCGATGAAGAGGATTCGACCATAATGAACCTGAGGCCAGCGGTTAATCAATTGCTGCACGAGGGGCAGGTGCTGCTGGTTCAGGTAGTCAAGGACCCGATGGGCACCAAGGGCGCACGCCTGACCACCAGCATATCGGTACCCTCGCGTTACCTGGTATACATGCCAAATTCCACAATGATCGGCATATCGGTAAAAATCGAAGACGAACCCGAGCGCGAAAGACTTCGTTCCCTGCTCGAAGAATATATGACCAAACGCCACAGCGGTGGGTGTATCGTGCGCACCGCGGCCGAAGGGGTCGAAGAAGAAGAATTACATCGCGATATCAATTTTCTAAGCACCCTGTGGGGCGCCTTGCAGGAGTTTGCCGAAAAGGTAAAACCCGGAGCCATGATACACGAGGATTTGCCGCTATCGATTCGTACGCTGCGCGATATGGTGGGCAAAGATACCAGCCTGGTCAAGGTCGACTCGCGCGAAACCTACCAGAAAATGATCGAGTTTTCTGAGCGCTATATCCCCGATCTTCCGGCCGGGATCGAGCATTATCCCGGTGAGCGGCCGCTATTCGACCTGTATAACGTAGACGATGAAATTCAACGCGCCCTTGGGCGCCAGGTCAGTCTGAAATCGGGTGGATATTTGATTATCGATCAAACCGAAGCCATGACCACAATCGACATCAATACCGGTGCGTTCGTCGGGCGACAAAACCTGGAAGAAACGATTTTCAGAACCAATATGGAGGCATCGCAGGCGATAGCGCGGCAACTTCGTCTGCGCAACCTGGGTGGAATCATTATTATCGACTACATCGATATGGAAGACGATAACCATAAACGCCAGGTTTTAAAATCGCTCGAAAAATATCTCGACCAGGACCACGCAAAAACCCAGGTGTGCGAAGTATCGCCGCTGGGACTGGTTGAAATGACCCGCAAGCGCACACGCGAAAGCCTCGAACATGTGCTATGCGAAACCTGCCTCATTTGCCATGGACGGGGGTCGCATAAAACTACCGAAACCGTCTGTTATGAAATTTTCCGCGAAATACTGCGCGAGGCCCGCGTGTACGACGAGGCACAGCAATTGCTGGTGATGGCGAATCAAAATGTGATCGATCGATTGCTCGACGAAGAAGCAGCGAACCTGGCGGAACTGGAAACCTTTATCAAAATTCCGGTCAAATTACAGGTAGAAACACATTTTTCGCAGGAAACTTACGATGTGGTGCCGGTATAGTCCGTAGCCATATCGTTAAAATCGATGGATAAACTGATTCGATTCGCATTTGCGCTACTGTCATGGGCGATCATCCTGTTCGCGCTGGCGACTATTGGGCTTCGTATTGGCCTCTCAAATATCGATACATTCAAAACCGAAATAGAAGGCTGGTTGGCCAAAGACGTGATCCCGGGCACCAGTTTCGCCGGGTTGCAGGGAGAGTGGAATCAGTTTAATCCGGTTTTACGTTTAAACCGCGTATCGATCACCACCCCGGATAAAAGCCAGGCCCTGGTGATCGATGAATTAGTCGTCGAATTCGACTATTTCCGCAGCCTCTGGTACTGGTCTCCGGTGGTATCCGATGTCACCGGTGCACTGGCGAAATTGAGCGTGAAGAAAGATAGTGAGCAACGATGGTGGCTGAACGATATTCCACTATCTTTCACCAGCAGCGACCAAACGGTATCGAGCTTCGAAGAGCTGGTTGCCCAGATGCCTTATTATATTCAGCTCAGGCTGGATCAACTGGAAATCGATGACCAGTTCAGTAAACGCAAGTACCGCATCACTCAGGTTCGGGCTGATTTGCAGCAGCTCGAAGAGTCGATCCATCTGCAATTGAGCGCTATTTTACCCGATGCGCTCGGTAATCGCGTCAATATCAATTCGATATTCAAACAGGACAACAGCGTAATCTATTTAAAATCGGACTCGCTCGAGCTTAGCCGTATAGCCGATTTGATCGGTATTGACCCAGGTAATTTACAGAGCGCCGAACTGGGTGGCGAAGTCTGGATTAATCTGCTCGAAAATCGCTCACCGGTACTCAATGGAAAAATTTCAATATCACGGGGGCTATGGAAGACGGGCCCTGAAAATGATCCGCTTCCCTTCGCACTCAGCGCCCGTGTCAATGCTTCGCGGATCGGCAATTGGTGGAATTTGGGCGGTTATATTGAAAGCCTGTCGTTTAACAATCAGGCCCTGTCTGGTTTTAATACACAATTGCGCCTGATTTCCGGAAACGACCGAAGCCTGGTACAGGGATGGCTTGACGATTTTGAACTGCAAAATATGGTACTGCTTCGTCAGCAGTTTCTGCCTGCAGAAATAGGAAATTTGGTGCAACAGAGCCAACTGCAGGGGCGTATTAAAGATGCCTGGTTTAGCTTCGACCCGGCCGATATCAAGAATATCGAACTCTCGGCGAGGATCGAGGATTTTAGCAGTCTGGCGGTCGATGCGATACCGGGGGTCGAGAAAATTAATGCCAGTTTTACGCTGGGCGGGAAAAACGCGATGCTGCAACTCGACGCCGAACAAATGGCGATTGA
>JBGMRM010000156.1:0-5328 GCA_048061415.1 Gammaproteobacteria bacterium
CGCGCTGAAGATTTTTTCATCCAGCGAATCGGCGGCTCCGCCCAGGGCATCGATTTTCTGTCTGATATAACCAGAGCGAGATTCCGACAGCTTTTTGATCTCTTTCTTGATTGCGTCACGGCGGTTGGCCTGCTGCGATATAACCGTCATCGCTTCTTCGGGCGCCAGTGCCTGTAAGCTAGCGGGCAGATCATCCTTTTCTATATCGTCCAGGTCCACTCGACCGCTGGTAATGGCGTCTACGAGTTCTCCCTCGCCCAGGAAGTTAGACTCGCCGCTTTTGGTCGCGTTGTAGGTAGCGCGTCGAGCGAGTGCCGCTTCGGATAGTTCACTTCGCAATTTAGTGCCGGCATCGATCTTGCTTTTCTGCGCTACTTTCTCTTCTGCGCTGCCATAGTAGAGGCGGGTCGATTCGAGACTGGCGGCCAGTTCGGAGAGCTTTTTGTCGAATGGGGTTGCGACCGCAACGGCGTTACCCGAATCTTCGACCTGAAAGTAGACGCCCGATCCGATTTGTGCGATGTCCTGCCAGAACCTTGTAGTGGCCTGGTTTTGACCGCTCTGGATGGTATTGACTACGATGCCCCTGTCTTTTGCCATTTCAAGTGTGGTGGCATAGCTAACGTCGTTGGCATAGTCTGTATGCGGCGGTGCATCGCCGACCAGGAAGGCAACCTTATAGACGTTGTCGTCGTTACTCCAGGATATCTGGTTGATCGCATCGAACAGGGCCCGGTTTACGCTTTCCGGACCATCACCACCGCCCTGTGCTCTCAGGTCCATCAGACTCGCGTACATCGAATCGAGGTCTTGCGAGAGATCGAATACTTTGGTGATATAGGCGTCTCCACGATCGCGAAATGCGACCAGACCCATGCTGATGTCGGGTGATTGCTGAGCCGAAGCCATGGTCGTTGCGATCGACCATATTTTCTCTTTCGCGGCCTCGATCAAACCGCTCATACTGCTCGTGGTATCGAGCACAAACACGACTTCGATACGAGGGTCCTGGATGGGTGCGACTAAAGTATTGGTCGCGGTGATCGCCTGCGCCTGCTGGATCGATGGAAACAGCGCGATGCCGGTTGCGGTGGTGGCGAATAACGCCAGTGCGATTAATTTAGTTTTCATGATTTATACCTCTTGGTTGGTTAATGGGTGGAAAGTTTTCTCACCGCATCGAGTGCAACTCGATGGGCGGATTGAAAGCGATCCTGATGGTTCGCGTCGATGCCAGCAGGGGTGTGATCGGAACCAGCGAAGGCGGGAATCAGGCCGAACAGTGACTGGGTCAGGAAAAAACTCCAGATCGCAACGGCCACGCTCCCGGTTTGCAATATCGCCCAGGCGCTCGCCGTCAGGCCGAAAGCAATCAGCCCGAGATCGAACAGGGCGGGTAACACCGACGCATGAAAATAGAGCGAGCGAATGACCCAGATCGTAGCGGCCTGGCCGAGGACAAACCAGAGTAGCGATAAATCGAGTATCCAGGCGCCGGTCGTCAGGATTAGCCATGCGGCCATTACGACGACACGCCCGCTACGCTCTTCACTGCGTTTCAGCAGGAATATCAGGTATGCCAGCGCCAGCGATGCGAGCAGGATTCGAATGCCTGTCGCCTGCGTAACCAGTATGGGTAGCAGCGCACCCAAAACACCACTGGCGAGGCTGGCGATCATAGCGACCCCAGTCCCTTCGAGTATGCCTGGCTTCTTCATGATGCGGCCCTCTTTTGCTTTTCGCGTAAAAACGCGATTTCTATTTCTTCGCTGCGAACACCCTTACTCGAATAATGGGTCTGCGAAGCGCTGCCCGTGGTATCGGCCAGCAATTCCAGTTTTTGTTTCATGCTGTCCAGCGCTGCGCGATTTTCATGCAGGCGTTGTTGCAGGTTTTTTAGCGAGCTCTGGTTCGCCTTAGCCTGTTGCCCGGTCGCGTGAAGTTGGCGTTCTGCTTCAAGCTTGCGCTTGATCAGGTCGCGTGCAAGCTCGTCCTTTTTGGCGGTGAAACATATGTCCAGTTCGTCATCGAACTCGCCGAGTTGTTGTTTTATTTGCGCCGCGAGGTCAGATAGCGCGTCGGCCTCGTGTTGCAGCAGCGCCAGGCGCTGCTCGTCCTGTTGCAATTCGAATTGCATCTCCCGAATCGCCTGTTTAAGCTGAATATCGGGTTCCTCGATGCGATCAAGCACTGCGTGAAAGTCTGCCTGGAACAGGCGGGATAAGCGGGTGATTAATGCCATGGCGGATTAGCTCCTGTGGGTTGTTTGAAACATGCAATGATTCTAGGAAGCGGGCGCGTTTCATGGTAGGCAGGATCAGGTAAAAACTGCAGCTGAGGTTTTACAAAAAATTTACAAACGGTGAATCAAGGGGTGTTAGGCTTTGCCTATGGCCAAAAAACCGCAGATATTAATAGTCGAAGACGAGGAGGCAATTCGCACCGGCTTAGTCGACGTGTTTGTCTACCACGGCTACGAAGTCGATGTTGCCGATCGCGGCGAGGAAGGCTTGCGCAAGGCCCTGAGCGGCCTGTTTGACCTGATTTTGCTCGACGTGATGCTGCCGGGAATGAATGGATTCGAAATTTGTGAACGCATACGCCAGCAGGACCGGTATCAACCGGTGATCATGCTTACCGCTAAAACCAGCGATGAAGATATCGTGCAGGGTTTGACGCTTGGCGCCGACGACTATGTTTCCAAACCCTTCTCGGTCACGCAACTGGTGTTACGCGTACAGGCGGTGCTGCGACGAGCCAGGATCGGCGATGAGATGGATGCCGAAATCCGCCTCCAAAATGGCCTGGTGATCGATACACGAAATTTATGCGCCGGAGCAGACGTGGTTTTCACCCGCCGGGAAATGGATGTCCTGGAGTATCTCAATAGTCAGTCCGAGCGGCCCGTATCGCGCGAAGAATTGCTGGTCAAGGTGTGGGGATACGCGAGCCAGATGGAAATCGAAACCCGTACCGTCGATATCCACATCGCCAAGCTACGCCGCAAGATCGAACGCGATGCGTCTAATCCGGATGCGATCATTACCGTGCGGGGGGCCGGCTACCGCTTGATCGTGGAAAGCGATCGGCCAGCGGATACCGAGTCCGGATGAATGAGCATCCGTCGCCTTAAATTACTGCTATTGATCCTGTTTGTCGCGCTGGCGCTTCCGAGCGCAATACTGGTGTATCAGGCTTATGGACAGTTGAAATGGGAAGCCTTTTACCAGCATCAGCAATTGGCCAGAGAATTGACGCTTCGCATCGACGCTCGCTTCGCGGAGCTCATGCAACGCGAAGAAAATCGATCTTTTGCCGATTATGAATTTCTCAATGTCGCCACAGGCGATGGCTCGATTTTCCTCAAACCTTCACCGCTGTCGGATTTTCCGCTCGAATCGGATATTCCCGGCTTGATCGGGTATTTCCAGGTGGACGCGCAAGGCCAGCTTCAAACTCCGACAGTACCGAAAGCGAATGCATCGCGCTACGGTATTTCAGCTGAGGAGTTACGACAACGCGTGGCTAGCGAACAGGTGCTTCGCGATATCCTGAGTCGAAACCGCCTGGTTAACAAAGCGGACACCAGTGAGGAAGCGCTGGCATCGTCGTTGCTGCCACAGACACAAAAGCCGGGTTTGCTGGCGCAGGAAGAAGCTGCAGCCTCCGCCGAGGAACCAGCGCGCTTATTGCGCGCGCCGGCCGAAAGCCTCGAAACCAGCGTGCAGGGACAGATAGTATTTGATCAGTTAAAAAGCAGGCGTCGGAAGGACAGCGTTAAGCTGGAATCGGCGAGTGCAACGGGGCGGGTAGCGGATTTAAAACTCGAGCAAAACTATCAAATTGAAAGGCCGGCATCTCGCGAAAAATCGAAGCAGGGAGAACCGGCAGAAGCTGAAAAAAAGGTACGTAAGGAAACTGCCGTATTAGCCGAAGCCCTGCCGGCTATCGGGTTTGCTAACGAACTGGATGTGGTTACCCTGTCCGACGATGAAGCGGTAGATGCCCCGTCCTCGCCAGCCGATCGCCAGCCTTCGGTCAGAATTCGCACCTTCGAAAGTGAGGTCGGTCCGTTCGAGCTGAGCCTGCTCGACAGTGGGCACTTCGTATTGTTTCGCAGGGTGTGGCGCAACCAGGAGCGCTATGTGCAGGGACTGTTGCTCGACCCACAGGGGTTTATCGACCAGTTGGTTGAACCGGCGTTTCGCCAGTCGGCGCTGTCAGCTATGAGTGACCTGGTGGTTGCCTACCAGGGGAGTGTTCTGACTTCACTCGGCGCGCGCGTGGGTGGATTCAGCTCGGAAGCGCCGAATCGGGAAAAGGAGTTGTTATACCAGACGCGACTGGTGGTTCCATTCAGCGATATCGAATTGATATTCAGTCTCGCACGAATACAGATCGGCGCCGGGGCCCAGGTCATCATCTGGGTCGCGCTGATTTTGGCGCTGGTGCTGGTGGGTGGATTTATTTTATTATATCGGCTCGGCGTCAGGCAGATCGCGCTCGCCCGGCAGCAGCAGGACTTCGTATCCGCGGTCAGCCATGAATTGAAAACCCCGCTGACCTCGATTCGCATGTACGGTGAAATGCTGCGCGAAGGCTGGGCGGACGAGGCGCGCAAGCAATCCTATTACGACTTCATCTTCAACGAGAGTGAGCGATTATCACGGCTGATCAACAATGTATTGCAACTGGCGCGCATGTCGCGCAGCGAACAGGCGCCCAAATGTGAAATCGTCACTGTCGATTCATTGCTCGATGAATTGCGCCCCAGGCTCGAAACTCAACTCGAACACGCCGGTTTTACGCTGGCGATGGATTTCAATGATGCGGTCAAGGCCGCGAAGTTAAACCTGGATCCGGACTGGATGACCCAGATCGTAATCAACCTGGTCGATAATGCAGTCAAGTTTTCCACCGATTCTGAGATAAAAAGCGTGCAGTTGGGCACCCGGCTATTACAGCATCGATGGGTGCAATTCAGCATTCGAGACTACGGCCCGGGTATCGCCAAGGACCAGATGAAGAAAATCTTCCGGCTGTTTTACCGCAGCGAAAACGAACTCACGCGCGAAACCGTCGGCACCGGAATCGGCCTCGCGCTGGTGCACCAACTAACCATGGGAATGGGCGGCGAAGTCGATGTGGTGAACTGCGATCCAGGGGTCGAGTTTCGCATCAAGTTCCGGGTAGTGTAGTTTTTGGTGCTTTAAAAAATCACTTGAATCTGGTGCCAGGCTATCTCCCGTGAAAACACTCAAAACACGCCGTGTATACTTCCCTGTAGGCTCATTCCGGGACGCCGGACCGTCTCATCCATGAGAAAAT
>JBGMRM010000157.1:0-5306 GCA_048061415.1 Gammaproteobacteria bacterium
AAACAACACCGCGATGAACATGTGAACCCGCCGCGACCAGGCGAGCAAAAGACCAGCACCCTGACGAGCGCCCACCATTGCGGCTTCTTTATTGGCCAGCATCTGATAGCGCAAACTGAACACGGGGTGGATTAACCAGTGTTTGAGCGTGGGTGAAAACAGCGCTTCGGAGGCTCCCGCATCCAGGGAGGCGAGTAGCGCTTCCTTGTCGTTGATCAATGATTCCAGGATACTAGTATCGAGGGTTTCAGGCCTGCTAAACCCCCGCACCATGCTGCTGCGGGCAAATAGTCCCGAAAAGCGTTCCGATATTGAGGCTCGTAACAGAATTCCCTGTACCAGCAAAAACATCATCAACAATAATACAACCCCCGGCGGCGAGAACCAGTTCCCACCAGCGGCGTGTAGCACGATTAGCCAGACACCGAGATTCGCGCATAAAACGTGGGTCACGAACCAGAATGGCGGGCTCGCGCTAAAGCCTGAGCGTTTTAACAGTGAAAAAACCATGGGTGCGAGTAACATGACGGCGCCGATCGTTGCGACCCATTGCAAGGCTGGAGAGCCTGGCTTTTGTTCGCCGAAGAAGTACAGGCTAAATAGCAGTACAACCACAGAGATAGCAAGCAGGGCATAGAGCCGTTGGTTGGGTAAGTCGGGTCTGGCCTGGCTGGTCAAGGATACATTTATTGTAGGGTAATCGTCTCGGCCCATGCTATAGGGGTAGCGCCAATTTCTCAACCGGGATGTATATAAAGCCGGAACCCGGTTCATCATGTTGCTGTTTCGCTAGCTCATCCTATGAGCTACTAACCCGGTATAATCCCGCCCACTGAGATTAATCCACGAAAGGGCTACAATGAATTATTTTAAAAGTTCTCTTTATGTTCTCGTTCGTCTGTGGGATAATTTATCGTGATAATAACCACTAACCCTCCAATACAGGTAAATATTATGGATGAAAACAAGAAGAAAGCACTCGACGCAGCGCTTGGGCAAATCGAAAAGCAATTTGGCAAGGGATCGGTCATGCGCCTGGGAGGCTCCGGTGTGGACACAACCATTAGCGTGATATCGACCGGGTCGTTATCGCTCGATATCGCACTCGGTGTTGGCGGGTTACCGCGCGGCAGGGTGGTCGAAATTTACGGGCCAGAATCGTCGGGCAAAACCACGATGGCGCTTCAGGTGATTGCCGAATGCCAGAAAACGGGTGGAGCAGCAGCATTCGTCGATGCAGAGCATGCGCTTGATCCGGCCTATGCCGGCAAACTCGGCGTCGATTTAGACGAACTGCTCGTGTCGCAACCCGATACCGGCGAGCAGGCACTGGAAATTACCGACATGCTGGTGCGCTCGGGGGCGGTTGACGTGGTGGTGGTCGATTCGGTTGCCGCATTAACACCGAAGGCTGAAATCGAGGGCGACATGGGCGATTCGCATATGGGATTGCAGGCACGCTTAATGTCGCAGGCGCTACGTAAGTTGACGGGTAATATCAATCGTTCAAACACTATGGTGATTTTTATTAACCAGATACGCATGAAAATAGGCGTTATGTTTGGCAACCCGGAAACCACAACAGGCGGGAATGCCCTCAAGTTCTATGCCTCGGTGCGACTCGATATACGCCGTATCGGTGCTATCAAGCGCGGGGATGAAATTATCGGTAACGAGACCCGCGTCAAGGTGGTGAAAAATAAAGTTGCACCGCCTTTCAAGCAGTGCGAATTCGAAATACTCTACGGAGAAGGTACCTCGCGCGAGGGTGAATTGATCGAACTCGGCGTTAAGCAGGGGTTGATCGACAAGGCTGGCGCCTGGTACAGCTACAACGATGAACGCATCGGGCAGGGCAAGGACAATGTGCGGACTTTTTTGAAAGAACACGAAGACATAGCCGCGGAAATCGATCAACGCATTCGTGCCGAACTATTGCCGAAGCCTGCCGGTCCGGTTGACAGCGACACAGTGGAAATCAACCCACCAGTAGAACTAGAGGCGGTTGAATCCTAACCCCTCCGTCTCAGTGCTCCTGCGAGGGTAAGTAACGCAGCAGATGGCTGTTCCCCGCCTTGCTGTATGCGTAAATATCACATTGCAGGAGTACCACTGTGTGCTGGCTCGAAGCCTCTGACCGGATTATTCTCGTCAGGGGCTTTGTTTTATCTGGAGACAGGTACGGGTGACAAAAGAAAGTTCAGCACAAGAAGCAGCTAAAGGTCTGAGCATTCGTCATGTAGCGATGAACCTGCTCGCGCGCCGTGAGCACTCGGCCTGTGAATTAAAACTAAAATTGAAACTGCGCGGATTCGATGCCGATGTGATCGATATCGCGCTGGAATCATTGCAGCAAGAGCGGCTGCAAAGCGATAGCCGGTTTACCGAGAATTATGTGAATTATCGCGTGAATGCGGGCTTCGGTCCGATAAAAATCCGTCACGAATTACGCCAGAAAGGGGTTAGCACCGAACTGGTCGACAAATACCTGCCACGATTGAACCCCCGGTGGGACGAAATGATGGAACGGCAACGAGTCAGAAAATTCGGACAGGAAATTCCTCAGGATTACGCACTGCGCATGAAGCAGGCGCGTTTTTTACAAAATAGGGGTTTTTCTCCCGAGGCGGTCATGCGACTATTCCGCTGAGAATGCAGAGTCAGTATTGAATGGCAATTACTTAAACCCGTCATTCCCGCAAAAGCGCGAATGACGATAGAATGTTTTAGTTTCCAGAAAATCGAAATTACATGATAAGCAGTGCCGAGTTACGGGATAAATTCCTGAAATATTTTGAAAGCCACGGGCATACCATTGTGCCGTCTAGCCCGCTCGTGCCCGCTAACGACCCGACGCTGCTATTTACCAATGCCGGCATGGTTCAGTTTAAAGACGTACTTCTTGGAACCGAAAAGAGAAACTACAAAACCGCAACGACTTCGCAGCGTTGCGTGCGCGCCGGTGGCAAGCACAATGATCTTGAAAATGTCGGCTACACGGCCAGGCACCATACCTTTTTTGAAATGCTGGGCAATTTTAGTTTTGGCGACTATTTCAAGAAGGATGCCATTTTTTACGCCTGGGATTTTCTCACCGAGGTCATAGGCCTGCCGCCGGAGAAACTCTGGGTGACGGTTTATGCCGACGATGACGAAGCCGCCGATATCTGGTTGAACGAAATCGGCATCGACCCGAAACAGTTCGCCCGCATCGGTACGTCCGATAACTTCTGGTCGATGGGTGACACGGGTCCCTGCGGACCCTGCAGCGAAGTCTTTTACGACCATGGTCCCGAAGTCGAGGGTGGGCCACCCGGAACACCGGAGCAGGAAGGTGATCGCTACATCGAAATCTGGAACCTGGTATTCATGCAGTATAATCGAGACGAGCAGGGTGTCATGCATCCTCTGCCCAGGCCTTCGGTTGATACCGGTATGGGTCTCGAACGACTCGCCGCAATCATGCAAAACGTGCATAACAATTACGATATCGATCTGTTTCGGGGCCTGATCAAAGTGGCCGCCGAATTGACTCACACGCAGGACCTGGAAAACAAGTCGCTGCGTGTGATAGCCGACCATATCCGCTCCTGCGCGTTTTTGATCGTCGATGGCGTGCTACCCTCGAACGAAGGGCGAGGGTACGTATTGCGCCGTATTATCCGTCGCGCGGCGCGGCACGGGCACCAACTCGGTTGCCAGCAGGCTTTTTTCTACCGCCTCGTCTCGACCCTGGACGAATTGATGGGCGATGCCTATGTGGAATTGCGTAAGCAAAAAGGTCACGTGGAACGGGTTTTAAAAAAGGAAGAGGAACGATTCGCCGAAACCCTGGAGCAGGGTTTGCGTATTCTGGAGGATGCTATTAGCGCGATGGAGGGAGACACCATCGACGGTGAAACGGTATTCAAGCTCTACGATACCTATGGCTTCCCGGTCGACCTGACCGCCGATGTTGCGCGTGAAAGAGGGTTGAATATTGACCAGGCAGGCTTCGATAGTGAAATGCAGGCGCAGAAAGCCAGGGCCCGGGCATCCAGTCAATTTAACACCGGCAGCGATCAACTCAAGCTCGATGGCTACGCGGTTACCGATTTCATCGGCTACGAACATTCCACGTCGCAGGCTGGCGTCGTCGCAATATTACAAAACGGGGAAACACTGGAAATGCTCGAAAATGGAGATGAAACCATTGTGATACTGGACCGGACCCCGTTTTACGCAGAGTCCGGCGGACAGGTTGGCGACAGGGGCACGCTGAATCTCGAAAATACCGAATTCGAAGTACGGGACACGCAAAAACAAAACGATGTTTATCTGCATATTGGTCATTTGGGTAAAGGGGAACTGGCCGTTGGTGATCTGGTCGACGCACATATCGACGCAGAGCATCGCCAGGCGGTCATGCTGAATCATTCGGGTACCCATTTGATGCACGCTGCATTGCGTCAGGTCCTCGGCGACCATGTACAACAAAAGGGTTCGTTGGTCGATGCCGAAAAATTGCGCTTCGACTTTTCTCATTACCAGCCCTTATCCCGGCAGGAGATCGAGCAAATCGAAACCCTGGTGAATGACGAGATTCGCGCTAACTTGCAAACCAGTGCCGAGGCCATGGATATGAAATCTGCCAGGGCGACCGGTGCGATCGCACTGTTTGGCGAAAAGTACGGTGACCTCGTGCGAGTGCTGCGAATTGGCTCACAATCGGTTGAGCTTTGCGGCGGGACGCATGTGCAATCGGCGGGTGACATCGGGCTGTTCAAGATAGTGCTGGAAAGCGGTATAGCCTCCGGTGTGCGCCGCATCGAAGCAGTGACGGGCAGGGAAGCAATGCGACGTTTTATTGAAGCTGAAAACAGGCTCGATGCCGTAGCGCAGGTGTTAAAATCGGGGCAGGCCGACCTGGTCGCCAGGGTAGAGCAGCTTTATGCCAGTAACCGTCAACTGGAAAAGGAACTGGCTGCTTTTAAGTCCAAAGCTGCTGCCGAGGCGGGTGGTGACCTCGCGGCGCAGGCGGTCGAGGTAGAAGGTATTAAAGTGCTGGCAGCCAGTCTCGACGGCGCGAACCTTAAAACCCTGCGAGATACGGTCGATCAGTTGAAAAACAAACTGGGGTCGGCAGTCGTGGTGCTGGCCAGCGCCGATAACGGCAAGGTTTCGATCATAGCGGGTGTCACCAAAGCCGAGACCGATAAAATCCGCGCCGGGGATTTGGCCAATATGGTTGCCGAACAATGCGGGGGTCGGGGTGGCGGGCGTCCCGATATGGCGCAGGCCGGCGGTAATCAGCCGGAAAATTTGCC
>JBGMRM010000158.1:0-4083 GCA_048061415.1 Gammaproteobacteria bacterium
AATCCGCGCCGGTGAGCCCCGACCTGGTGCTGATCGGGGGAGGGCATAGCCACTTGTTCGTGCTGAAGCACTTCGCAATGAACCCGGTTCCGGGCGTCCGTCTGACGCTAGTTACACGTGATTTGCATACCCCTTATTCGGGCATGTTACCGGGGTTTATCGCCGGACACTATGGCTATGACGAGGCCCATATCGATCTCAGGCCACTGGCGAACTATGCCAACGCACGCCTCGTTCGTGCCGAAGTGGGTGCGATCGATGCCGAACTTAAACTGATAGAGTTCGAAGATCGGCCAGCGCTCGCATACGATGTGCTGTCGATCAATATTGGCTCTCGACCAGCTACCCCATCGTTTGAGTATGTCGATGAAGACCAGTTTGCGGTAAAGCCCATCGACCAGTTTCTGGACCACTGGGCACGACTGGAAGCGCGCCTGAGCAATGTTCGTTCGCCATTTAAGCTGGCCATCGTCGGCGGCGGCGCAGGCGGGGTCGAACTGGCCCTGTCGGCCCAATACCGGCTGGGCCAGGTTTTATCGTCGCAGGGGATAGGGAAAGAACTTTTAAACTTGTCGTTGCTGACCGATAGTGAGACATTATTGCCATCGCATAATGCTTTGGTGCGCCGCAAATTTGAACGGATTTTAAATGCTCGCGGTTTTCAGGTGTATTACCAGGCACGGGTGAATCGGTTTGAAAACCGGGTACTGGAATGCGAAAACGGCCAGTCAGTCGAATCCGATGCGGTAGTCTGGGTGACCCATGCGGCAGCGCCCGCGTGGCTTACCCATACCGGACTCAGGCTCGACGAAAACGGATTTATCGCAGTTAACGACCGATTGCAGAGTCTATTGCACCCCGAGGTCTTTGCCGCGGGCGATATTGCCTCGGTAGACCAGTACCCACGCCCGAAGTCAGGGGTGTTTGCCGTGCGGCAGGGTATCCCACTGGCGCTGAACCTGGCGCGTCATCTCAGGGGGAAACCGCTCCGATCGTTCAGGCCCCAACAGCAATTTCTCTCACTGATATCGACCGGAGGACGCTATGCGATTGCAAGCCGTGGCCGTTGGGCGCTCGAAGGCGCCTGGCTATGGCGTCTTAAGGACTGGATCGACCGCCGATTCATGCGCCAGTTTTCCGATCTACCTGAGATGAACGGTGACCACCAAACTGTTGAATCAACCGTAGAACCAGGGCGGGTCGTCGAAATACCGGCCATGCGCTGTGGGGGTTGTGGTTCTAAAATTGGTAGCAAGACATTAAACCGGGTTCTGACGCGCCTGGCTGCTAGCCCCCGTGAAGGGCTGATAACCGGTCTCGATGCGCCAGACGATGCTGCGGTGATCGAGCTTCCACCGGGGCAGCGGCTGGTGCAAAGCGTCGATTATTTCCGCGCTTTTATCGACGACCCCTACCTGTTCGGCAGGATCGCGGCTAACCATGCCCTCGGCGATATATTCGCGATGGGAGCGACCCCGCACAGTGCGATGGCCATCGTGTCAATTCCGTTTGCGAGCGAAACTAAGCAGGAGCAGGAATTGCTTGCCCTCATGTCTGGAATCGTCGAATGTCTGAACCAGAATAACACCGCGCTGGCTGGCGGGCACTCGACCGAGGCGGGAGAAATGGGTTGCGGTCTCGCGGTGAACGGTTTTGCTTCACCCGGCCAGCTACTATTCAAATCCGGCATGCGAGTGGGCGACACCCTGGTGCTGTGTAAACCGGTGGGCACGGGCGTACTGTTTGCAGCCGATATGCGCAGCAAGGCCAAAGGACGCTGGATCGACAAAGCCCTGCAACAGATGTTGATCTCGAGCCAAAATGCCGCGCGCTGCCTGCAAAAACACGCCGCGACAGCCTGCACCGACGTGACCGGATTCGGCCTGCTGGGACACCTGCATGAAATGACCAAAGCTTCCAGCGTCGCGGTCGAAATCGACCCGATGCGGGTCCCGTTCATGTCTGGCGCGCTGGAAATTGCCTCCGGCGGAATCTTAAGTTCGCTTCAACCGCAAAACCTGCGCATACGACACGCAGTAGCAGACCCGGAGCAACTCGCGGATACCCCACAATTCCAGTTATTGTTCGACCCGCAAACGGCCGGTGGATTGCTCGCAAGCCTGCCTGCCGAAAAAGCTAATGCCTGTGTTGAAGATTTACGCTCGAAAGGGTACCCCGAAGCCGTGGTGATTGGCCGCGTGGTCGAATCGTTCGATTCGGAGCAAAACATGCGGCTGCTGAAGCTGGATATTTGAAGTCAGTCTATGCTGTTATCTAAGGTCAGAAATGATGCTAGTGGCTCGATCCAGCCCTGATCATGCCATGGCTTATCCGGAAAGTTTCCGTCATATTAGTCTGTGACAGACTATGTAGCAGGAGATAGAAATACCCTCAAATTCATGGTAATTTGTTGTTATATGGTCAGAGCACATACTCGTAATCACTGCAGCTTGCTACGGGATAAGGCGGGGTGTACGATGATTTCGCTGAGTAATCACGTACAAAGAGGAGAGGAACAATGGCAAAATCTTTCATGCAAATGGCCGAAGAGGCCATGGCACAGGTTGAAGGAATCAGTGCTGAGGAAGTTCAGCAACGGTTGAAGCAAGATCCGAATACCCTACTCGTGGATGTTCGCGACGCTGCCGACATTCCATCCACCGGCCTAGCTAGCGGTGGGTTGAACATCTCGCTAGGCATGCTGCCGGTCAAGGCGGACCAAGAGCTGCCCGAAGAGTGGCGTGATTCCCGGCTCCAAGATCGCTCGCACCACATTATCACCACCTGCCAAACGGGTGAGAATGCCGCCAGAGGCGCGAATCTTCTTAAAGAAATGGGCTTCACAAATGTTTCCTATATGGAAGGGGGTATGGAAGCCTGGAAAACTGCCGGCCTTCCGACCGAGTAGACCCGACCGTCAGAACTTAGTCTTACTGGTCAAACGGTCATATAACAATCGGCTGAAGTTCGCACTCTCGCCACTGAAGTACAGAGCACGGGGTCAGGTCTTTCGAAATCACTCATTCCTGGTTATACTCCCTACACGCGGAAGCACGGGGTCAGGTCTTTCGAAATCACTCAGTCCTGGTTATACTCCCTAAATGGCAAGACCGCTAAGACTAGAATTCCCGGGTGCCCTGTATCACATAACATCTCGCGGGGACAGAAGGGAGCCGATCTATGAAGACGACCAAGATCGACTACAGTGGCTGGATATATTGTCTAAGGCTTGCGAGCGATATAACTGGCGAGTCCACGCCTATTGTTTGATGGATAATCACTACCATGTGCTACTGGAAACCGCTGATGGTAATTTGTCGAAAGGCATGCGGCATCTGAATGGCGTCTATACACAATATTTCAATCGTCAGCATAATCGCGTTGGCCATGTTTTTCAGGGGCGATTTAAAGCGATACTGGTAGAAAAAGAAGCCTACTTGCTGGAATTATCGCGATACATTGTGCTTAACCCGATTAGAGCACGTATGATTAACGATATGGAAAAGTGGGAATGGAGCAGTTATCGGGCAACAATCGGGAAAGCGCAAATACCGGCCTGGCTTGAAACTGACTGGTTGCTCGGCCATTTCGGACGACGGCGCAAGCGTGCCCGAGAGCGCTATATTGACTTTGTCCGACAAGGGATAGGACTGCCTTCGATCTGGGAAAATCTTCGCAAACAGATTTTTTTAGGTGGTGAAGCTTTTGTTGATCAACATCTGGAAAAGATTGCTGAAAAAGCAGATCTTGATGAAATCCCGGCACTTCAAAGAAGCGCGATGTCAAAACCGATCAGTAACTACCAGGATAAATATAAAGACGAAAATATTGCCATCAAAGAAGCCTACTTATCGGGAGGGCATACGATGAAAGAAATTGGCAGGCATTTTGGAAAGCATTACACAACAATTAGTCGAATCATAAAAAGGCATGAATAAGGTGATGTCGAAAGACCTGACCCCTTTCTTGTGATAAAAAGGCATGAATAAGGTGATGTCGAAAGACCTGACCCCTTTCTTGCTCCTTCGCGCCGGTGATTTGCGGCGTTAACTGCGAAATTATTTGACGCTTTAGCGTTATAAC
>JBGMRM010000158.1:4183-5292 GCA_048061415.1 Gammaproteobacteria bacterium
CGCCGGTGATTTGCGGCGTTAACTGCGAAATTATTTGACGCTTTAGCGTTATAACGCTATTCTCGGGGCAAGAGGTACACTGTCATGAGCGAATTATCCAAAAGATCAACGATTTATTTTGAGCCCGAGATTCACCAGGCATTACGAATGAAAGCAGCGTCTATACATATTTCAGTTTCCGAGGTAGTTAATGAAGCGGTTCGAATTGCTCTACGAGAGGACCAGGAAGACTTAAGTGCATTCGAGCAAAGAGCGGGAGAACCGATCTTAAGCTACGAGGAGCTACTGAAAGATCTTGAGTCAAATGGCAAGCTATAGTCTTGCATTTAAAAAATCTGTTGCAAAGGATCTGCGCAATATCCCAAACAACGATGTTAAGCGAATACTGAATCGAATAGAGTCACTATGTGAAAATCCAAGAGCAGAGGGTTGCGCCAAACTCTCAGGCGAAGAGAAATACCGGGTAAGGCAGGGAGCCTATCGGATTATTTATGAAATTCAGGACAAGGAGCTCATTATTTTGGTCGTCAAAGTTGCTCATCGCAGCCATGCATACAAAGGCAGCTAACAAAGCCATCGTGTCGCTCGCTTCGCTCACTCGGATGCTCCGCCTGCGACTCCGCACCGCACATGCCTGACTTTGAGTTTTCTATAAAAGGGGAAAAGGGGACGTTACCCTTTTTCTTATTTAAAAGGGGTAGCGTCCCCTTAATACTCAAGCTCCAAAAATCTCCCGCGCCTTAACCAGATCCTGTTCGGTATCGACAGACAGGCTCTGGTAGTCATCGACGATGGTGATGCCGATGTTTATACCATGCTCGAGTGCTCTTAGCTGTTCCAGTTTCTCGGTACTTTCCAGTGGGGTCCGGTCGAGTCGGCTGAGTTTCTCCAGCGTGCTGCGGGTGTAAATATAGACGCCGATCTGCACCAGCGCCCTGTCAGGCAATTCGCCGTTTTGTAAAACCGGGATACAGTTCCTGGAAAAATAGAGCGCCCTGTTGTCCTGGCGGGTGACGACCTTGGCCGTGGTTGGGTCTTCGAGTACCTCGGCCCGCGTCTCCCAGTGCGCGAGCGTTCCCATTTCGGCATCGTCTTGCGCGGTAAATTCG
>JBGMRM010000159.1:0-1426 GCA_048061415.1 Gammaproteobacteria bacterium
TGTGCTGTTCGTAGACCCCCGCGACTCGCGCGTAGTCATCTTCATGGACGTCGGAAATATCATCGTCCTGCGAGCTAACTCTGGCCAGATACTCTTCGCAACTTACGCCATGTATACGTGCGAATCCGGGGCTGATATAAACGTAGGTTTCAGATATTAAATCAAATATAAAATGGCCTATATCGGTAATGGATTCGGCCTGCTGCGCCAAAACGTCCCGATTAGCCATGTCTCTATGGTGTTTTACACGATCGGTTATGTCCTGTATTACGCCGAAACTGCCACGGTCCTCCCCTTTTTCGTCGGTTACAATGACTCCTAACTCTCGAACATGCCGAATTACGCCGTCCCTGAGTACAATGCGAAATTCAACGTCCAATAATTTACTATCCGGGAATGACTGGACAATACCTTTGTATCGCGCACGATCATCGACATGAATTAGTCGAAAAGTCTTTTCCCAGTTGTCCTGCAACTTCATCGTCAGTTCGACGCTCATACCGAAAATTCGGGCATATTCTTCGGAACAGGATATGAGGCGACCCGAATTATAATCCCATTCGAAATGCCCAATTTGAGCCAGCTGCTCGGTTGCGCCGAATAATGCCAGGTGTTGGCGAATCTGTGCTAACTCTTCGATGAGCTGAGATTTGGTCATGCGTTGCGGATTACGACTTTCCATGGCTAGATAAGTCCCCTGCTTGTCTGCGTGTATGGGCGTGTTTTTATTTTAATATTTTAATAGTTCGCCCTGACCCGGTTAAAAAGTATAGCCGTGAATTCTGAATTTTACCAATCCGCACTTGATATCAGCGGTAGCTGTGAAACTGGAAATTTGCATTACGAAGCGCATAATAAATACAAACCATACTTATTTTCCAGGGTAAAGGCCATGAATACCGTCGTGAAACCGTCTCAGCAGAATTTCGATTTCGCTATCAATAAGCTGCGTGTTTTACTCGGTGATCGGGTCTCAACGGTCAGCTCGGTGCTGGAACAACACGGCCACGGTGAATCCTGGCACCCGGCACAACCCCCCGATGCCGTATGTTTCGTGCATTCGACCGAAGAAGTCTCAAAGGTGGTTCGTTTGTGCGCCGAAGCCAGTATGCCTGTTATCGCCTATGGTAGCGGTACCTCGCTGGAAGGTCATTTGCAGGCGGTCAATGGCGGCCTGTGCATAGACCTGAGCCAAATGGATCAGGTTCTCGAGCTGAACACCGACGACCTGGACTGCCGGGTTCAGGCGGGCGTGACGCGCAGACAGCTTAACCAGTATTTGCGCGAAACCGGCCTGTTCTTCCCGATCGACCCGGGCGCCGATACCTCAATAGGCGGCATGGCTGCGACAAGAGCCTCGGGCACCAACGCGGTACGCTATGGCACCATGCGCGAAAATGTGCTCGCGCTCACCGTTGTTACCGCC
>JBGMRM010000159.1:1526-5286 GCA_048061415.1 Gammaproteobacteria bacterium
CTGGTAGACCAGGCCTACATGAAAGCCATCAATAGCTACAGCAAAACCGATTACCCCGAGCTCGACACCCTGTTTCTCGAGTTTCATGGTACCCGGGATGGCGTCGCAGAACAGATCAGGCTGTTTGAGGAAATATCGAGCGAATTCGGCGCCAGCGACTTTCAGTGGGCGGAAAAAGAAGAAGACCGGAACCGCCTCTGGCGCGCGCGACACGACGCTTATTATGCAGGTCTGGCAGTATCGCCTGGCAGCAGGGGATACGTGACCGATGTCTGTGTACCGATTTCAAAACTGGCCGATTGCATCGCGCAGACCCAAGAGGATATTGCGGCCACAGGCCTGTTCGCGCCGGTAATCGGTCATGTCGGCGATGGTAATTTTCACTCGACCATATTCATCGACCCTGGGGATGATGACATGTTCGAAGCAGCGCTGAAACTCGACCAAAGACTGGTTAAACGAGCGCTCGACATGGGCGGCACCTGCACCGGCGAGCATGGGATCGGTATCGGAAAACTCAAGCACATGCGCCACGAGCATGGCGACGGGGCGGTCGAAGTGATGCAGCGTATTAAGCGGGCGCTCGACCCACTCAACATCATGAACCCCGGGAAAACCATCGACTGTTGAGCAGGCTGGAAACCGTTGAATCAATCGGACCACCTTTGGATCGTTTAATCGACCTCCGACGACTCAATTGCCAAAGCATGCACGTGTTCGATCAACAGCGGAAAGTACGCCATGAACCCCTGATTAATTAAATCGTGGTTACGCTCAAGATCTTCGATCGCATTGGCAAACTGGTTTTCAAACCTGATACGGGATGCAATTCGGTCCAACGCATCGGCGATGGAGTCTATGTCATGGTAGGAGCCGAACCAGTCGTATTCAACCATGCGCTGCGTCGTAGTACGCATATGCTCCCCCGGCATCAAAGCCTGCCCTTCCAGCATGCGCGCATAAAATGCCTGGATCACTGCGTCTATCGGCCGCGAATCGAACGCCGACCAGTGATTAGTCAACAGGTGGTCGAAGTAGACATCGAGCGCGATGCCGGCAAAGCGGCGACGTTGCGGGCTAAAACTCCTTTTTAACTCGAGAACAATAGGGTGGTTATCGGTATAGCGGTCGATAGCCCGGTGATTTTGCAGGCCAGCCCGCACCGCCTCAGGCAGCGCCTGCAGGTCGACACCTTTGGCAAAATCGCCCAGCAAATTACCGACGGTCGAGGCGACGGTGGGCTGGGCCAGGTACAGGTGGGCAAGGTAATTCAATTTGATACCTGGGTTATTGGGTCACCCGGTACAAGGGCCAGTCGAAAAAATGGCTTCAGCTATCGGCCAGGTCGACGCCGGCCAATGCCGCAGCGCGCGGAAATGTGCTCGATATAAAACCGTCAAAACATCTAATCACACGCACGCTTAGTTCGAGCTACCACTCCACTGCGAAAGCTCGCTAAGGCTATCCAGATAGTTTTTATTATCCGGTGAAATTTTCAAAGCATTGTTGATCGCGACCAGCGACTCATCTCGTTTGCCCTGTTTCGCTAGCGCATAGGCCAGGTTATTCCAGGCTTCAGCCATTCCAGGTGATAGTCGCAATACATCGTTATAGGCATCTTCAGATTTTTGGTATTCACCGAGGGCGTATGCGGTATTCCCCAGACCTATGCGCGCCAGTGGGTTAGATGGCCATTTTTCCGCCGCGCTGAGGTAGCCCTGGTAGGCTGGATATAAGCCGCTGGTTTGCTCGAATTCGATCAGCGTATTAAGGAACCTTTTGGCGTCAACACTGACGGGTACCTGCCCCGGCGAAACGATTGCCAGAGACCAGTATCCTGCCCTCTTCCAGGTTCTTTCAAACAGGCTGAATGGGCGCACCAGTCGCTTACGCGTACCCGAGCGCAAAACGACGGTTTCATCTTCCAGGTCATAGCCAACCACAATCGCATAGTGCCATACAGGGTAAATATCGAGACCCAGGTTCTGCAGCACCAGCACCGGATTGCCCGACGCTATTTCACGAAATATAGATTCCAGATTTCCATCCAGTTGCACCGGCAGCAAATCGAATCGTCGCGCCGCCGCGATTACCTCTTCCTGCAGGGAACCTTTGAGATCCGGGACGAAAACAAGCGGTGCAACATCGTCTGGTACGACATCTATACCGCGGTAATTGGCTAGTGCGGCAAGCACCGCCGGGCCGCAATAATAATCTTCCTGCGGGTAAAAAGGCGTCGAACTAAGCTCAACTTGTACCGGAATATCCGGGGGCTCTACCCGAAGGCCCAGAGTTTGCATCGGGGTGGCACAGGCGCTGACAAGCGCCAGCAAGAATAATATGCCCGCAAAGCGGGCATATTTTGGCAGTCGCCTCATTTACCTTCCATCGGCCTTATGAAAGGAAATATGTCGGTAGCGCCCATCAGATCGGTGGCTACAAATACGAGAAAAATCACCAGTATCGTTCCACCGGCACCAGCGCCAGCCGGCATTTCATCAAACTTCTGGCGAATCCGACGCACCTGATTATCGCTCAGGCTTGCCACGCGCATACCCGCTTCGGCGTCATCGACCCCGCGGGATTGCAATTGCTCGCGAATCCACTGGCGTTCCTGCACAATCGTTTTTTGATCGAACACCGGACCACCGCCCAGATTACTGTCTATTTGCGCTGTACCCAGCAGTGCTGCCTGGCCAGGCAGGCTAACCATCAGGGTCGCTGCCACGGCGATGATCCCCAGCCCAAGTTTCTTTATCATGTTTTGTATCGTCATTGCTCACTCCTCATCGTGATGCAGGTTTTTATAAAGCCCACTATCTGGATGTACCGGCAGATAGTCAGCGCAATACTATCATCAAATGCCGCTAACTTCTGTGCAATAAATCTTATTATCAGGGCATTTGGCTATGCCAGTTTGGCGCCATTGGGTACTTCGCTGTCGGGTCTGACCAGTACCACCGCCCCATCCTCCCGATGAAAGCCGGTTACCAGGCATTCAGAGCGTAATGGGCCGATTTGCCTGGGTGGGAAATTGACTACCGCCAGCACCTGTCGGCCGATCAAATCTTCTTTGGCATACAGTTCAGTAATCTGCGCACTGGACTTTTTAACCCCAATCTCATCGCCGAAATCAACCTTCAATTTATATGCGGGCTTGCGCGCCTCGGGAAAGTCCTCGACGCCGACGATGGTGCCCGCCCGAAGTTCTACCTTTTCAAATTCCGCCCAACTTATGGTTTCCACGACATCTCTCTTATTGATTACCCAAAGGCTCTAGCTATTTAACCAGAGGAAAATTCATCGCGAATCGCACTACTGTGTTCGCCCAGTGTCGGCACCGACTGAAGCACTTCATCCTGGTTTGACCGGATAGCAGGCATCGCGGCTACCTTCGCTTCGCCCGCCGCGGTTTCGACCCGCGTTCTTCGCAATTGCGTGTGGGTAGACAATCCGGCGACATCGTTCAGGCGTCCGAAAGCGATTCCGACCTGTTTTAGTCGATCGATAATTGCTGCCTGATCGAGCTGCGAAAAAACCGCATTGATCAAATCATCGACCAGGCCCCGATGCGCAACGCGCTGTTGATTTGACTGCAAGCGCTCGTCATTCAGTAATTCCGCGTCTTCCAGGACGCTGGTACAAAAGCCCTGCCATTCGCGTTCATTTTGTATGCCGAATACGACGCTCAATCCATCCCTGCTGGTATAGGCGCCATAGGGGCAAATCGTCGCATGGCTGATGCCAACCCTGGCTTGCA
>JBGMRM010000160.1:0-2111 GCA_048061415.1 Gammaproteobacteria bacterium
TCGCCAGCATTTCTTCCTCCCCGCCCGAGAGTTGATTGCCGGCCTGGTGCCGGCGCCCACGCAGACGCGGAAACAGGTCGAAAATACGATCCAGTATCCAGGGCCTGTCGGTACCGGAGTAATTGGCCGCCGCCACGCTCAGGTTTTCACTCACGCTGAGGTTGGGGAATATATGGCGCTCCTCTGGAACCAGCCCTACGCCCAGCCGGGCGACCTGGTAAGACGCGATGTCGTTTAACAGTACCCCGTTGAATTCGATCCTGCCCGAACGGATGTCGAGCAGCCTGCTGATACAGTTGATCGTGGTGCTCTTTCCCATGCCATTGCGTCCCAGCAGCGTCACCACTTCGCCTTCCATCAGCCGCAGGTCGATCCCGTGCAGGACTTCGCTGGCATTGTATCCGGCGCACACCGCATCGAGAGTGAGCATCAGTCGCTCTCACCGAGGTAAGCGCGCTGCACCTGGTCATTGTCGCGGATTTCGGCGACGCTGCCGCTGGCGATAATTTCACCATAAACCATCACGGTAATTCGATCCGCGAGGGTAAATACCGCGTCCATATCGTGCTCTACCAGCAGGATCGAATAGCGGCCGCGCAGGCCGTCGAGCAGTTCGGTCAGTTTTTTTGAGCCGCCCGGGCCGATGCCGGCCATCGGTTCATCGAGCAGTAAAACCTCAGGGTTTCCGGCCATGCTCATGCCGACTTCGAGCTGGCGTTTCTCGCCGTGCGCGAGCGCACCCGCGCGCTGCTCCAGGTGGGCTTCCAGCCCGAACTGGTCGGCGAGTTCGACGGCCTGCTCGTTTAACTGCTTATCGCTACTGACCGGCGACCAGAAACGATAGCTGTGCGACTGGTGCGCCTGTAATGCCAGTGCGAGGTTATCGAGTACGGTCATTTCATCGAACACCGATGTGACCTGAAACGAACGCGACACCCCGGCGCGCGCCCTCTCGAATTCGGTCAGACGGGTGATATCGGCCGACTCGAAAAATATATGCCCGCTGCTCGGCGCCAACTCCCCCGAAAGCTGGGCAACCGCAGTCGACTTGCCCGCCCCATTAGGGCCGATCAATGCGTGGATTTCGCCCCGCCTGAGTTCCAGGTTCAGGTTATAATTCGCACGTATCCCCGCATAGTTTTTACACAGGTTTTCGGTGCTCAGAACGATATCAGGCATCGCCCCACCGTTTTTGCAGCACACCATAAATGCCGTGGCGGGCAAAAATGACTACGGTAATCAACACCGGGCCCAGTATTACCATCCAGTGTTCGGTATAAGCAGAGAGTACCTGTTCGAGCAGCAAATAGGCGACGGCGCCGATGACCGCACCGTAAATACTGCCGAGTCCACCGAGGATGATCATCACTAGTAATTCCCCCGACAATTGCCAGGAAAATAAGCCGGGATCGACGAACTCGGTTTTATTGGCGAGCAAAACACCGGCGATTGCAGCTCCCATAGCCGCAATCACATAGGCAGTGAGACGATACCAGTAGGTATTAAAACCGAGGGCTCGCATGCGCTTTTCGTTATGTTTGCAACCCTGTAATACGCGGCCGAAGTGCGAATGCACCAGCCGCCGTCCCAACACGACAAACGCCACCAGGAAGGCCAGGCTCAGGTAATAAAAAACGCTATCGTTGCCGGTGTCGATAAACGGTACCTGGTTTCTCGACAGCATCGGTAAACCATCGGCGCCGCCGTAATAGTCGAGCGAGACGAACAGGAAAAACAGCATCTGCGCGAACGCCAGGGTAATCATAATGAAGTGGATGCCGTAGGTACGCAGGCTGATCATGCCGGTAACCAGCGCCACCAGCGCAGCCAGTAACATCGCGATAAGCAGGATCGGTAACAACTGTTCGGTGCCCTGGTAGCCGATAGCTAATCCGAATAGTCCGCTGCCATCGTTCAGATGAAAACTCAGGATGGCGGCGACATAGGCCCCGAGGCCAACGAAGGCCGCGTGTCCGAAGCTTATCATAGCGCCGTAGCCGACGATCAGGTCGAGGCTGATAGCCGCCATCGCAAAAATCAGTACCCGGCTCATGGTCGAAATCAGATAACTTTCATCCAGTGCCTGCGATACCGGCGGCAACAACAGCAGG
>JBGMRM010000160.1:2211-5274 GCA_048061415.1 Gammaproteobacteria bacterium
CGAAATCAGATAACTTTCATCCAGTGCCTGCGATACCGGCGGCAACAACAGCAGGCCAAGCAGGCAGGCGAGCAGGATCAGAATTTTTCGATTGGCGAAATAGCCCGAGGCCATCGACCAGCCTGATACTCCCTTTCCCTTCGGGAGAGTTGAGCCATCTTCTCCCTCTCCGTTCGCGAGAGGCGAACCATCTTCCCCCTCTCCCTTCGGGAGAGGGTTGGGGTGAGGGGCCTTATATTTCTCAGTATTCACGCCGGGAATAAGCCGCGCGGCTTAAATGCCAGGATACCCGCCATCAGCAGGTATATGCCCATCGATGCCAGCGAAGCGGCGATACTATTGGCGCTACTGGTGGCAAACAGCCACATCAATAGTGCAGGCAGGAAAGCCCTGGCCAGGGTATCGACCAGGCCCACCAGCAGGGCGCCGAGTAAAGCACCTTTTACCGACCCGATCCCGCCGATCACGATCACCACGAAGGTCGGTATCAAAATGCTCTCGCCCATACCCGATTCGACCGCGAATAGCGGCGCCGCCATCACGCCGGCAAAGCCGGCGAGCATCGTTCCCAGCGCAAACACGAGGCTGTATAGCCAGCGTATATTAACCCCCAGAACGGCAATCATTTCACGGTTACTGGCGCCGGCGCGAATTCGCATCCCGAGCCGGGTATGCCTGATCAGTACGAACAGCCCAATGGCTACCAGTAAACCGATGCCGATAATCACGAGCCGGTATAAGGGGTAGGGTACGCCGGGGAGGATTTCTACCGTGGCGGAGAGAAACTCGGGGAGTTGCATGAACAGGGGCTGGCGCCCCCAGATCATGCGCGTCGCTTCGTTAAAAAATAAAATCAGGCCGAATGTGGCGAGCACCTGATCGAGATGACCGCGTTGGTACAAATGGCGCAGCACGATGATCTCGACCAGCAACCCGCATAATGCCGCGCTGCCGAGCGCAACCAGCAGGGCCAGTAAAAAACTGCCGGTGGCCTGCATCACGGTCGCGGCAACGTAAGCGCCGACCATGTAAAACGAGCCATGGGCCAGGTTGATCAGGTTCATGACCCCAAATACCAGCGTCAACCCTGCCGATAACAGGAACAGCATAAATCCGAGCTGCAGGCCGTTTAGGACCTGCTCGATTACCAGCAGCATGGCTCGTCAGGATAAGCCTTTAAAATACAATTGCGATATACCCCTATAGCGAACATTGCTCCGCATAGGCATCGGCGTGGTCGACGAATACCTTCTTCACGGTTTTGTTGTATATACCACTGGCATCCTTGACCACTTCGCGCACATAAATGTCCTGTATCGGATGGTGGTTTTTGCCAAAACGGAAATTACCGCGCACCGAATCGAAATCGGCCCTTTCCAGTGCGTCACGAAATGCACCCATATTGGATGGGTCGCCGCCGGTCGCTTTGAGGGCGCTGCCGATCAGGTTGGCAGTATCGTAACCCTGGCTGGCGTAGAGCGTCGGCATACGGCCGTACTTTTCCTTAAAAGCGGCAACGAAGGTTTTGTTGGCCGCGTTATCGAAATCGAAATTCCACTGCGAGCCGTTGATAACGCCGACGGCCGCATCGCCCACGGCCTTCAGGATACGCGCGTCAAACGAAAAAGCCGGTCCAAATACCGGTATCGACTGGTTCAGGCCAGCCTGCGAGTATTGCTTGAGAAAATTGATGCCCATGCCACCCGGCAGAAAAAAGAATACCGAATCCGGCTTCGCGGCGCGCAGGTTGGCGAGTTCAGCCGCATAATCGGATTGACCCAGTTTGGTATAGACTTCGCCGACAATTTTTCCCTTATAGAAACGCTTGAAGCCCGCCAGTGCATCCTTGCCCGCGGGGTAGTTGGGCGCCAGTATGTAAGCCGATTTAAAACCCGCGTCGGATACATATTGCCCCATCACTTCGTGCAAATTATCGTTTTGCCAGGCGGCGTTGAAATAATTTTTATTGCACCCTTTCCCGGCCAGCGCAGAAGGTCCGGCATTGGGGCTGATATAGAATACGTCATCCTTCACCACCTTGGGCACCACGGCCATCGCAACGTTGGAAAATACGATGCCGGTCATGATCTTGACCTTGTCGCGCTTGATATAGCGCTCGGCTATCTCACGCCCCTTGCCAGGCTTACGGCCATCGTCTTCGACCATCAGCTCCACCTCGACGCCGCCGAGTTTGCCGCCGCCCAGGTCGATCGCCAGAATAAATCCATCGCGGATATCCTCACCGAGGTAGCCCGCCTTGGTAGTGAGCGTGGTGACCATGCCGATCTTGACCGCTGCCCCGGCCGATCCTGCGACGAACATGGATAAAGCAACAAGACTGCTGCATAGAAGTTTGGTCTTCATAGGTAATTCTCTCCGGTTTTTATATTGATTAATTTTTATATTGATTATCGGGCGCCAGTCAAATCGACGATTATGGTGATGCCCTTTGGTTTAACCGTCCCATTTTAGCCTTTATACACCGCTAATGGAACGGCTGGGCGCGCCTGGCGTTTTCCGGTTTTGCCGCTGGGTGAACCTGCCCGAGTATTGCTGTTCCTCCGGGTGCGGGCCGCTGTCTATTTCTGCGGGATTTATATTTCGATCTGGCGGGCCGAATATTACGATAAACTCGATTTGGCACGTGCCTCGACAGGGCTTTTGGCAATCGGTACACACCAACGCGCTATAAAAGATTTAATCTTGTAAGGCCCTGTTTTAACGATATAATCGTGCTGGAAACGGGACACGGATTGAACGAGCAGAATGCAATCCTCTTAGGAAAATAGTTTCGAAAGATCACACCAGAGCCAGCAGGGATTACGCACAATGCGCCAAAAAAAAAAAATGATTTAGACTGCAGCAGTCTATTACCGTAAAAGACGGCCGCAGCCTATATCACGTTATGGGGCTATCGAGAATTTGGGCCTATCGTAATATTTGAGTTTAAAGCTTTCGGAGAGTACTAGCATGATTGCAAGGGTTATAAGTAGGATGGATGCCCTCGTCAATCGGGCGAAAATTGCCGTATGTAAATCTGTGCTAAAAAACACCGAAGGATCG
>JBGMRM010000161.1:0-5243 GCA_048061415.1 Gammaproteobacteria bacterium
AGTTTTGCTCTTCTGCTTCGGTGTTTTTCCAGTCTGACACCGCGCTTGCTACTATAAAGCGTGATTGCTCCGAGTTGGTCGGTACGAAGTATTTCGCTGTCCAGGTCGCTATAGACTTCCAGCACTTCGTTCCTGGGGAAGCCCCAACGATTACCTTTGCCAACTGAAAATAAAGCGATATCCGGTTTGACGAGATGCACAAACCCGGGGGTCGAAGAAGTAGCGCTGCCATGATGCGGCGCCAGCATTATACTGGCCGAAAGACTGTCTGGCCAGGTACTGATCAGCCGTGATTCCTGTTCTGATTCGATATCGCCGGCGAGCAGCGTATTCTGAAACCCACTAATTTTAAGCACACAGGAGCGATTGTTGGGGCTTGCGAGCGCCTCGGTTCCTGCAGTGCTTAAAAATTCAAATTCTACACCGTCCCAACGCCACGAGGGATAACCATGACAGGATCGAACCGCCTGGGGTAAATCGAATTTCTCCCGCACCTCTTTGGGCGTGCCAGAAACCAGGCGGGCGGGGTCAAAGCTTTGCCTGAGGCTATAAAAACCGCCGCTATGGTCCCTGTCTATATGACTGATGACCATCAGGTCGGGCGCCACAATACCCTGGTGCCGCAGGAAAGGTTTGAGCACCCAAAGCCCCGCACTATACCCCTGGTCATTGCCTGGGCCAAAATCATAAACGAGGCTATGGTTCCTGGTCTCCAGCACCACAGAGGTTCCCGTACCTACATCGAGGACAGTCAATCGATAATCGCCAAAATCTAGCTCGGGTCGGTGCCAAAACAACGGCAATACCAGCAACAGGCTGGCAGGTTTTCTGGCCACTCCACCGGCAGGTAGCAACACGACGATCAATCCGATAGACGAAAGGCCGATGATGATATAGGGAACCCCTACCCCCTGATAGGCGCCGAGACCCAGATCCAACAATAAACTCAAATAACCGCTTAACCAGGTCAGGAGGCTGTCGCTCGCGCTAAATAACCACTCCGACAGTCCGGCATCAAAGCTTCCCAGCAAGCTGGCCAGCAGACCGATCGGTACTATCACCAGGCTGACGAGTGGTATCGCCAGGATATTGGCAAAAAAACTGGCCGGGTTAATCTGGTCAAAAACAATAATACTGATCGGGATAAACAATAAGGAAAACATGAGCTGGATGCCCAGCATTTGTTTCCAGCGGCTAACAGTCCCCGCGAGCGAAAATTGTGCGAAGGCAATCACCAGTAAAGCGCCAATACTCAGCCAGAATGAGGAAGATCCTGTTGCGAGTGGGTCGACAATCAGGATCGACACCACCGCGATTGCGACACTGTTAAGCAAATTGATCCCCGACCTGAATTTCAGGGCCAGGAATATGACAGCCAGCATTACCAGCGCGCGTACAGTCGGGAGGCTAAATCCAGCCAGGGCGGCGTACATTAATCCGCCGGAAAATGCGAGCGAAGCCGAGAATACTATTCGGTTCTGGAATAGTCGGAAAAACCAGATTTGCCAGATGCAGCGCCCGAGGCCGAAGAACAGCGCGGCCACCATGCCGATATGCAAACCTGAAATAGCCAGTAGATGTGCGGTGCCGGTATCCTGCAATATTTGACGATAGTCCGGCGGTATATCGCCTCGATACCCAATCGCGAGCGCCTTGATCAATCCAGGGTTATCGCAGGAAGCACAATTTCGATCAATACCCTTCAGGATTCGGGTTCGCCATCGATCAATATTCCAGAAGCCTGGCTGGTCGAGCCTCCGATTCGATTGCGATTTTCGGACATAGCCGGTTGCCCCGATACCCTTAACAAATAGCCAGCGTTCGTAGTCGAATCCACCGGGATTTCGAAATCCATCGGGCATTTTCAATTTTACCAAAAGTTGCCAGCGTTCCCCCGCCGCCGGTAATTGCTCGGTTCGATACCAGCTCAGGCGAATTTGTTGCGGTAAGGCACTGGGATACCCGGCAATGATTTCAGGTTTGAGTAAAAATCGGACCGATTGCGAACGGGTTTTGGGTATATCGGCTATGATGCCCGTCACCTGGACTATCTGATTATTAAAATCAGGCGCAAGCCTCGATTCCAGGGCGAACAGTAAATGCAGGCTGGTCCAGAGATAGGCCAGGACTATCAGTATCAGAAACCGGTAACGTGGTGTACTCCAGGCGCTTAGAAGTAACGCTGGCAGGTACGAAATCCAGAAGGGATCCGGAATATCGCTGCCATAAAAAGCGAGCATCGAACCCAGTGCTATCGCTATTGCATAATTGACCATGCCTTCCCTGCGCAGTAGATAAATTTAAACTTCCCTGTTTGCCGCATATCTAACGGCAATGAAACGATAATTCTTTGCCTGATATTCCGGTTGTCACTTTACACATTAGGCGAATAACATCGATAATACAATTAAGATGATAAAAAGACTGTTCAAGAAATACCTGCCCCACCCGGATATAGTAACAAAAAGCAGATGGACTCAACTTCTCGGGCCCCGGCTAAAACAGCCGAACCTCTGGCATATCAATCGTAAATCCTGTTCCGGCGCTGTTGCAGTTGGGGTGTTTAGCGCTTTTATTCCTTTCCCTGTTCAAATGTTGGCCGCGGCAATCTTCGCTATAGTGCTGCGCTACAACATTCTCGTCTCGGTAGTGACAACCTGGGTCAGCAATCCGCTAACGATCGTGCCGATGTACTATTTCAATTATCTGGTGGGGTCTTCGATCCTGGGCACGCGTGCCGATAATTTCAACTTCGAATTAAGCTTCGGCTGGCTGGTTTCCGGCTTACTCGAAATCTGGCAACCCTTCCTGCTGGGATGCCTGGTGGTCGGGTCGATCGCGTCCCTCGTCTCTTTTTTAACCGTTAGAATCCTGTGGCGCTATCGTATCTGGACCCACCTGAAACTACGCAGGGATCGAAGGAATAAGAACAAGTAATACTGGATTGGCTGTCCCTGTTGAGTTTATCCCGGCCACAGCCGAACTGGTGAAAATCACTTTATACATGATCGTGGTTTATTTTATTACGCGCGAGGCCAGTATTTATCTATCGCGCTGGATCGACCGTCTACTGTTGGTTTCGGGAAGTATCAGGCTGGTTTCGGATTCCATCTACCTGGTTTTGCAAATTCCAGTGATGCTGGTCTATTTATCCTACTTGAGAGGACAACTCGAGTACATCGAGTAGCGCAAAAAAAATGATTCAGGATTCGCGACTCAGCCTGCCATCTTCCATACGCCAGCGATATTCCATATGCCCAGCTATATCCATATCGTGGGTGACTACTACTAGTGCGGTTTGGCCGGCCCGATTCAATTCCAGCATCAGCTCGAGCATTTGCCGGGCAGTATGCAAGTCCAGATTCCCGGTCGGCTCGTCGGCCAGCAGGCAGTCGGGCGAAGTGACCAGTGCTCTTGCAAGCGCGACGCGTTGACGCTCGCCCCCCGAGAGTTCGCCGGGTTTATGGCTAGCTCGATTTTCGAGTCCTACGCTGCTCAACCACTCGAGCGCGATGACATTTGCCAATTCCCGTTTTTGACGCCTCACCAGTAAAGGCATCGCGATATTTTCCTGCGCGCTGAATTCGGGCAATAAATGGTGAAACTGATAAATAAACCCAAGGTGCCGATTTCGTATATCGCCCAGGTTTTTCTCCGACACCTGTGAAATCGACTGGCCCAATACTTTTACTTCGCCCGAACTGGCATGATCCAGCCCACCGAGTAGATGCATCAGCGTACTCTTGCCAGCCCCTGAGGCGCCGATAATCGCGTGAGTTTCACCCGCACCGACACAGAAATTAACACCTTTGAGCACTTCGACATCCTGCTTTCCCTGCTGAAACGTTTTATATATTTCGATGGCTTCAATGACCGGCTTATCCATAAACTGGGCTACTCATAACTCAGGGCTTCCGCGGGACGCGTCCTCGATGCCCTCAGGGCCGGGTACAGAGTCGCCACTACCGAGATGAAAAACGATAAAACCGATATCTTGATCACATCGGACTGACGCATATCCGAGGGTAATTCGGTGATTGGATAAACGCCTTCGGGTAAAAACTGGGTCTGAAAA
This sequence comes from Gammaproteobacteria bacterium, assembly GCA_048061415.1. Taxonomy (GTDB): domain Bacteria; phylum Pseudomonadota; class Gammaproteobacteria. The sequence continues at coordinate 4,076 of JBGMRM010000161.1, forward strand.
AACTGTTCCAGCGCCGGAATGATGACGTCGATATAGGAAGCGACCAATACCCCACTTCCCACTCCGACTAGCGTACCAATCGTCCCAATCAGCGTACCCTGCACCATAAACACCCACATGATCGACCTCGGTGACACACCGATGGTACGCAGGATCGCGATATCGGACTGCTTGTCGGTCACCACCATGACCAGTGTAGATACGATATTAAAAGCGGCCACCGCGACGATTAGCGACAGGATAATGAACATCACGGTTTTCTCGGTCTGTACCGCCTTGAAATAATTGCTGTGCCTGAGGGTCCAGTCGGACACCCAGTAATCGAATCCGATTTGTTCGCGCAATTCGTTTCGTACTGCCGGTGCGTCGTCCATATTGTCAAGCTTGAGGCGTAATCCACTGACCGCACCATCTAGCCTGAACAAACGACTCGCGTCGTCGACATGGATGATAGAAGTACTCCTGTCGTATTCGTATACCCCGATTTCAAACAGGCCGACCACGATAAATCGGCGCAGGCGAGGCAGAAATCCGACCGGGGAAGCAGTAGATTGCGGTGTAATCATCGTCACCCGGTCGCCGGGAACCACGTCTAGTGAGTTCGCCAGACCCGTGCCCAGGATAATACCGTATGCACCTGATTTTAGATCGGAGAGTTTACCGAATGTCATGCGCTGGTGGATTTCGGATACCTGGGGTTCATACTCCGGATCGACTCCCCGAACGATGGTACCACTCACCGAGGACCGGTTTGACAGCATGGCTTCAGCCTCGACATAGGGCGCGCTGCCGATGATCGACGGGTTCGACACGATTCGATCGCTAAGTGCCTTCCAGTCCTGCAAACGGTTATCGAAACTGCTTACAGTAATGTGCGACACCATGCCTAGAATACGCTCTCTGAGTTCCTTTTCGAATCCATTCATAACCGATAAAACCACTATCAGCGCCATCACCCCCAATGCTATGCCAAGCATAGAAATCAGTGAAATAAATGAAATAAAATGATTGCGTCGTTTTGCCCTTGTGTAACGAAGGCCAATAAACAATTCCAGCGGTAAATTCATGCTGCGGATTAAACCACGAATATCAGCAGGTCTCCACCAGTTACGTAGTTGGTAATTATGTCCCTGTTGCCTCTGCCCTTCGGCGTGCTATAGTTATTGTT
>JBGMRM010000162.1:0-5241 GCA_048061415.1 Gammaproteobacteria bacterium
TAATCGCGATAGTCAGCCTCTCGGCTTGCCAGGCCTATGGGCCAAAAGACGACAGGATGGCGGTTGCGGGTCATGTGGACGAACCCGTACCCGAAGCTGAACAGGCGGCAATCGATATACCGCCAGTGGTCGAGCAGGTACCCATTATTGCGGTTCCGGAACCCCCGGAAAAATTGCAAACCTTCACCGTGGTTGCGGCAGATCTGCCTGCAAACGAATTGCTTTTTGCACTGGCCCGGGACGCACGCCTGAATCTGGATATCGATCCTTCTATCTCCGGCAGGGTGAGTATCAACGCGATCGACCAGACGCTTCCGCAAATTCTGAAAAGAATTTCTCGCCAGGTGTCCCTGCGCTACTACCTCGACGGCCCGAACCTCGTTGTCGAACAGGATCGCCCGTTTATCCGCATCTACAAGATTGATTATCTGAATATGGCCAGAATTACCAACTCGTCTGTCGAAGTGGCCACTCAAATTGCATCGACCGGAACCAGTGCCGGTGGAGGCGGAGGCGGCAGCAATTCATCGACCTCCGTGACGAATAAGGCGGAAAACAATTTCTGGAAGACGCTCGAGGATAACATCGGGCTCCTCGCCTCTGTGGACGGACAGGCGGGGACGGTTATTTCCAACCGTGAATCGGGCATCATTTCGGTGTGGACCACCTCGGTGGCGCATGAAAATATACAACGCTTCGTCGACCAGGTCCTCAACAGCGCGCGCAAGCAGGTACTAATAGAAGCAACGGTAGTCGAAGTTACGCTGAATGACGACTTCCAGGCGGGTATCGACTGGAAGCGTTTAGCAGTAGGAAATGGCTGGAGCCTGGAGCAAAGCCTGCTTTCTGGAACAACCCTCGGAACCGGGCCTTTCCTGGAGGCGACTTACCTGGACACGAACGCCAATAGAACCGTTACCGCTGCGATCAAGGCGCTGGACTCGTTTGGCGACGTGTCGGTGATGTCGAGCCCGAAAATTATGGCGCTGAACAATCAAACCTCAATTTTAAAGGTAGTCGATAACCGGGTTTACTTTAGTATTTCAGCGGATACAGTCGCAGGGACACTAGGCGTTCCACCCGTAACCACGTTTACCACGACTATCAACACGGTCCCGGTAGGATTCGTGATGAGCGTCACCCCGTTTATCAGCGACGATGGTGAAATAATACTGAATATTCGACCGACAATTTCCAGAATCCTACAATTTGTCAATGATCCGAATCCGGATCTGGCTGCGGCAGGCATTTCCAATCCCGTGCCCGAGATCCAGGTACGGGAAATGGAATCTGTATTACGTGTGGCCGATGGGAACACCGCGATTATCGGTGGATTGATGCAAGATTCCGCCCAAAAGAACAGCGAAGGTCTCCCAGGCCTGAAAGACACACCGGGAGTCGGGCTATTGTTCGGGACCAAAACCCGGTTGCTGGATAAAACCGAGCTGGTCATTTTCCTGCGGCCCCGCATTATCAATAATGCCAGCCTGAACACCAGTTTGCAGGATTTCAAACGCTATCTGAAACCACAGATATTCTCCGACTAATATACTAAATATCGTTTATGAGTTTACTGTTAGACGCACTCAAAAAAGCTGCCGAACAAAAGGCGGAAAAAGACGGGAAGGCGATGCCTGAAGGAGCAGTGTCGGCCGATTCCCGTGTGCGTGACGAAACTCAAACCGAAGTGGTTGCAGGCAAGGAAGCGACGGAAATCCTGGACGAAACCGAACAGGTTAGTAAAGACGATACTTATTTAGACCTGGAGCAGACTGAAGTTATTACCTCCATCGATGATGACTATAGAGACAGGGACGAAAAAACTGTCATTAGCGACGAAACTCAAACCGAACTGGAAACAGGCAAAGAAGCGACGGAAATCCTGGACGAAACCGAACAGGTTAGTACAGACGATACCTACTTAGACCAGCAGCAGACTGAAACAGTCGTTATCGATAGCGATGATTACACAGATCTGGGTGAAGATACCATACTCAATATTTTTAACGAAGATCAAACCATGGTGCTCACCGATGACGATGTGACCAGCTTCCTGGGTGATGCAGAACCCTTGGTCGATGAAACCGAAAAAGAATCACTCGCCGAAGATCTTTCACTGCTTCTGATCGATGAAGAGGACACCACCGGCTCGACGGACGAGGGGCCTAAAACCGGTTCATTAGCGGCGAGCACCAAAGTACAAATACTCGCAGACGACCGGGATACTACCAGCCAGCTGAACCTGGTCGAGATCCCGGGCCTGGATCAGCCCGAAGACCCGCTACGAAGGGCCGATCTGGCGCCTGATCACACCGCGACCACGGGTGTCAATCTCGAAGACCTGACCAACACCGAAGGACTGGGCTTACAGGAACAGACTTCAACGCGCACCTATGCACCCGATAACTATGACCGCACCCTGATCAAGGTGACGAACGAAGATGCAAGCAGACTCTTCTCTGGAATGAAGTCAGACTCGGATGCAGTCATGACTCCTGAACATGCGAAGCAGGTTTTTGTCAGCAAATACTCTACGCAACGCATGTATAACCTCAAAATTTACAGTGCCGTGGCTTTTGGAATCCTGCTGGCCATTTTCGTTTTGGGACTGTTCCAGCTGCAGAAGGAATCATTTGACATCGATACTAAACTGCGTCCGCTAAAACGCGACCCAATGCCCGGAGTCATCACAAATGCCTCGATCCAGGGATCATCCGTCAGTGCGCTAGTCGAACCAACCCAGGCCGCGGTAGATACCTTGACACTGCAATTGGTCGAAAGTGCAGGGGCGGCAGGCGATAGTGAAATCGCTGTGGTCGAACGGAGCGAAATTGCACCAATTTCCGCATCGGAAAGCCCGTCCGGGTTCGCCGAAGTACAGGCAACCGAAGCCGGGGAAATAGGGAGCAGCACACGGGTTTCGCAACCGGTGCACGAGATTATTATCGATACATCCGCCAGCAGGCTGGATGAAACGCCTAAACAGGTATTACAGATTAGTACCAGCAGCGCAATCAGCGACAAAGATCAATGGCTGCGTGAGGCTTATGCAGCTTATCAACGGGGTGACGATGAAACTGCGCTGAAAAAATATAACCAGGTGCTCGGGGTAGATACGAGCAATCGAAATGCACTTCTTGCCCGGGCCGCTATCTATATCCAGAATAATAATGCAGCGGCTGCAATCCGAGACTATCAGGCATTGTTGCTCGCCAATCCTAAAGATTCGCTCGCGATGGCTTCCCTGATCGCGGTTGCGAATTATTCCCCGGAAGCGGCCGAGTCACAATTGAAAATCATGATCCGCGACGAACCCGACTCACCTTACTTGAATTTTGCGCTGGCTAACGTCTACGGCGCGCAGGACCGTTGGATAGAAGCCCAAAGCCTGTATTTTACCGCACTCGAAAATAATCCGAGCGACCCGAACTATGCCTACAATCTGGCGGTTAGCCTTGAGCATATCGAAAAACCTGAAGTGGCTATTGCCTACTACGAGCGTGCGCTCGACAATATTGGCAATGGCCTGGCTACGTTTAACAGGGATGTGGTTGATCAGCGACTGGAGAAACTAAAGCAACTATGAACGCTGAAAACAAACCCAGGCGGCTGGGCGAAATTCTGATCGATGAAGGGGTCATTACCAACGATCAGCTGAATATAGCCCTGACCGAGCAGAAGAAGGTTCACGAACCGCTCGGCAAGCTTTTGGTTAGCCTCGGCTTTGCCACCGAATCTATTATGCGTTCGGCGCTGGGTGAAGCGCTGGAGCAGGACAGCGTCGACCTGTCACGTGTTGTTCCCGACCCGGACGCGATCAAAATGGTCAATTCCGACACGGCGCGCAAACATAAAATTATTCCCCTCAACTACGATGCGGTACGCGGTACGCTGACTATCGCAATGTCGGATACCTTCAATTTGTTTACGCTGGACCGGGTCCGTATCCAGGTTGGTCAGCATGTGGAGCTGGTGCCGGTACTCGCGGGTGAGGCGGAAATATCCAACGCGATAGACCAGTTTTATGGCTACGAATTATCGATCGACGGAATCTTGCGGGAAATCGAAACCGGGGAAGCCGATTACTCCAATTACCAGGGCGATATTGAGGAGTACAGCCAACCGCTGGTCAGGCTGGTCGACGTGATGATGTCCGACGCGGTAAAACGCGGTGCATCCGACATCCACTTCGAGCCCGAAGAAGGCTTCCTCAGGATTCGCTATCGAATCGATGGCGTGTTACGTCAAATTAGAAGCCTGCACAAGACTTACTGGGCGGCAATTGCGGTTCGTTTGAAAGTCATGGCGGATATGAACATCGCCGAAACACGCGCACCCCAGGATGGCCGAATTTCGAGAACCATCATCGGCCGACAAATCGATTTCCGTGTCGCTTCGCAACCGACCATCCACGGCGAAAACCTGGTACTGCGCGTACTCGACCGTGAAAAGGGCATCATCCCACTCGAAAACCTCGAATTACCGGAAGATTCTATGCGAACGCTTAAAATCATGATGGCGCGCCCGGAAGGCATCATCCTGGTGACCGGCCCGACTGGTAGCGGTAAAACCACGACACTTTATTCGCTGCTGAACCACCTGAGCAGCGAGCAGATCAATATCATGACGCTTGAAGACCCGGTGGAATACCCGTTTCCACTGATTCGACAAACTTCGGTTAACGAGGCTGCCGGTATGGACTTCGCCAATGGCATCAAATCGCTGATGCGCCAGGACCCGGATGTCATACTGGTGGGCGAGATTCGAGACGAAGAAACTGCCGAAATGGCTTTTCGTGCAGCCATGACCGGTCACCAGGTCTACTCGACGCTGCATACCAATTCGGCTATAGGCGCGTTGCCGAGGTTGCGCGATATCGGAATAATTCCAGAAATTATGGCGGGTAACATCATCGGCGTAATTGCGCAAAGATTGATCCGCAAGCTGTGTAAATATTGCAAGTCCTCCTACGCGCCGCGCAAGCAGGACCTGCAATTGCTGGCTAACCGCGAGGGCACGGTACCCAAACTAATTTATAAAGCCAAAGGATGCACCGCCTGCGACCAAACTGGCTACAAAGGGCGGCTTGCGCTGATGGAAATTCTCAAAATGAATGCTGACCTGGACGACCACCTGGTACATGGCGCGACCACCAAGGAAATTCGCGATGCAGCCTACAAGCAGGGCTTTTTTACCCTCGCAGACGATGGCGTACGCCATATTATCGAAGGTACGACTTCG
>JBGMRM010000163.1:0-5219 GCA_048061415.1 Gammaproteobacteria bacterium
GTTTCCAGCTCGGCCTCGTTCAACCGGCAACCCAGAGCCTGGAAATTAATGTTCACTGAAGCCTGTATATAACCCGTTATAAAAGTGCGCGGATGATAACAACAACGGGACCGAAAAAACACATCGGAAGATAACCGGCCTGGCGCAGGCAGAATGGGATATTCAGGCTTTTAAATGACCGCTGTAGTGGGGAATGACCCAAAGCAGGCAGGTCAAATTATTATTTTACCCAGGCCGTGACCGAATCTGATTTACCAATGCTATCGATCCAGGACAGCGTGAGCGAATCGCCTTTATTGCCATAGTATTTGAATGACAGGTAAGGGTTTCTGGATATCGCGCTACCCCAGTAAGCCTGCATCACGATCTTGTCCCCGGTTTGAGCAATCACCTCTTTGATATATCGGGCCAAAACTTTCCTGCCAGTTTTCCTGTCCCTGCGCAGTCCGGTTTCCATTGGATGGTTGATTAGCGATTTTACCGTTACCACACCATCTTTTTCCCTGGCCCGAAGTCTGATTGATTGAGTCATCATAATTCTCCGTTATTAAGCGCCACATCCACTTTTGCTGACCTTGATTTCCTGGCTGGCTGAATACAGTGACCCACCCGCCTTGACGACCGCAAGCACATTGCTGGTCTTGCCCATTTTAATCCGGGTAGAAACAAAAGCGACGGAACCCTGAAGGTTAAAGGAAGCGACAAACGGATTTTGATTCTTTTCTACTATGATAGAAATCGATTCTACCGCCTCTATGTCAGCACTCACCTGGATCGGCACTACCTCGCCATCCTGGGCGATCGCGGGCGCCCTGATGCTGATATCGCTGGATTGCTTAAGTTCGCTGACGCCGAATGCGCTGGACAACCCGGCGACAACTTCTTCGCTATCGAAAGCGCCTTTGGGGTAAGCTGCTATTACCGCGCCCGGGCTGAGTACTCCAGCAGTTATTCCGCCGATTCCGGTAACCAGACTGCTTTTTAATAGTGTTCTAGGTTTCATCCTGACTTCACCCTTCGAGAACAGGCATCGCCAGCGGCCGAGTCGATTCGTCCACTGCCCGATATTCAAATACCAAACTGCACACTTCAGACATCCTTATAAACGCAAGATTGCCTTCACGCCATTAATCGGCACCGGCCGTCAAAACTGTAGGTTCAAAGTGCACATCCATGTTGTTATCGGGCGAGTACCGCGTTATGAATAGCTATTCGATCAGTGCTCGCTTTTCTCGAACCCTGGATTCGGTAGCAAAATCGGTCTCTGCAGAGTTTAAAATTTCATCATATAGCTGTAATGCGCGCCCGCGATTGCCAGCCAGCCGATGATACTCGGCTTCCGACATCAGGCTAAAAACTGTCTGGCCAAGCTGTTTGTAAATCCCTGTTAATTCGTAAAACACCGCCTGCTCCTGAGGGTAGTTTATTTCAAGGGTACGGGCGATTTCCAGCGCTGCGGCGTACTGGCCGCTGGTTTTTAGCAGGCGAGCCAGGCGCAGGGATAAAACATAATCACCGGGATATATTTCCAGCATTTGCCGATATATCTTTTCCGCCTCCCCGGGACGATCCAAAGATTCGAGATTTTCGGCTAGCGTGTAGCCATACCAGATATTTTCGCCATCCTGTTGGTGAAGTTTAGCCAGTATCCTGTTCGCGGCTTCGTACTGACCCAGTTTGACTATCGCCAGGGCCGCGTGAAACTGACTCCCACCCACTTCCTGAGGATCGGAGCTCACGTAGTGCAGGTAATCTCTAAACATCGGATAGTAAATGTCGTTCTGTCGCGGCAGGGCTTCCGGTCGTATCCTCGCCTCGGCTTCGGAAATTCGATTGGCGTGTACCGGATGCGTACGCAAATACTCAATGCCCTGGAATCCTGTGTTGCAGGCCTGTCTTTGCATAATCTTAAAAAACTCGACCATGCCGTTAGCGTCAAACCCGGCATTTTGCAGCAAATCGATTCCGAGGCGGTCGGCTTCGTATTCATTTTCGCGCGTAAAATTAATCACCGATTGCTGGCTACCCGCGACACTGCCGTACACCATTGCTGCGCCGACTTCAGGATTAGCCCCACTGAGTAGAATGCCTGCCAGTAGCGATAATAAAGCCTTACCGCTGACACTGCTCGCTTTCTCCATAAGCCTCAGGCTGTGCATTAAACGCACATGGGCAATTTCATGAGCCAGTACCGAAGCCAGTTGCTGTGAGTTTCTCGCCAGATTGATTAACCCAATATTGACACCGATATATCCGCCGGGTACTGCGAAAGCATTAACCCCCATATCTTTCACAATAAAAAACCGATAATCTCTGACCCGACGACTCAGGCCAGACAATAACCTGGCGCCTAATTCATTAATATAGCGGTCCAGCATCGGGTCAGTCTCCACAACGCCCTGCGCGAGCAACTGCAGATAAAATTTTTCCCCAAGCGCCTTTTCCCACTCGATATTGACTATCGCATTCTCACCCAGTTGGGGAAGATCCTGATCGGCCAGAGCCGATAGCGGATAAGCAGGGGTTAAAAATACCGATACCAAAGCTGCGCCAGCTATTATATGCCGTAACTTTTTCAATACTGGCGCACTCCTCATGTCATTGGCCTTTTCGATTGGAAAAATATATAATATTAGACCATACTAATATATATAAAACCTGAATCTCATTAATTACTTATGACCCGTTTTTTTTGTAGATGTCCCGAATAAAAGAAATCAACGCGCAAGACCTTTATCGATTAGTTCAAACTAGCGAACATTTCGAATTAGTGGATATCCGCACGCCAGCAGAAATATCGCGCGGGGTGATCCCCGATTCCAGGACCCTGCCAATGCATCTGATACCGTTGAATCTGGATTACTTTTCGATATCACCCAAGCAAATCGTGCTTTATTGTCGTACAGGTAGCCGTTCCGCTCAAGTTTGCCGGTTTCTGAATAAACAGGGAATCAACAATGTGATTAGCCTGCGCGGTGGAATTCTCAAATGGTCGAACGGCGGGTTACCGATAGATCCCGAGCCGATAGGGGCTATCGAGTAATTGAAATAGAGGAAAATATGGGTGGTCTGAATTATACCGATACGTGCTTGCCTTTTGAAAATGGGTAGCATATAAAGACTGGGTTTCTCGATTGCAGCTTCAAACATGGCCAATTACCTGAGAGGATTTGATAATGTCGGAATATGACCGTGAACTGGATGCCTCAGGGCTCAACTGCCCTCTGCCGATTCTTCGCGCCAAGAAGACACTGAGCGATATGCAATCCGGTCAGACACTCCGGGTCATTGCCACCGACCCTGGGTCGGTTAAGGATTTCGAGGCATTTTCGAAGCAAACCGGGAACCAGTTACTGTCTTCGGGTGAGGAAGGCGGCAGATTTAGTTTCGTAATGAAAAAATCCTGAGCGTCAGAGTTTTGAACTGCGATTTATTCAAGATCTAGAAGCGCAGATCCTGACCGCAATCTACGACAAGTGTAGCTGAGCCTTCTCTACTATTACTTTGGCCTGGCGCACCGCCTTCATGGGTTTTACCCACGAGCGGCTTTCGGCCGTCATCCGCAGCAAGTTGTTATCGCAAACGCATGCATTTTAGTTAGTGCATTTATTTAATATCCATAATAAAATTTCTGGTTCTGCATACTGTATAGTGGCCTTATCAGGTCACAATTTTGAGGTTATTAGTGGAATTATCGGGTTCTGAAATCATCATTCAGTTTTTAAAGGACGAAGGCGTAGAGTTCCTCTTCGGGTATCCAGGGGGTGCAGTACTGCATATCTACGATGCCCTGCAAAAACAGGATGGGGTCAAGCATATACTGGTGCGCCACGAACAGGGCGCCACCCATGCGGCCGACGGCTATGCGCGCGCAACTGGAAAACCAGGCGTATGTCTGGTCACCTCGGGCCCAGGCGCAACCAATGCCGTGACCGGCATCGCTACTGCCTACATGGACTCGGTACCACTGATCGTGATCACCGGGCAGGTGCCCAGTCACGCGATCGGCAGTGACGCATTTCAGGAAGTCGATGCAGTCGGCATCACGCGACCCTGCGTCAAGCATAATTTTCTGGTGAAGGATCTCCACAAACTGGCTGAAACCCTGAAGAAAGCTTTTTACGTCGCTACCACCGGCCGCCCCGGCCCAGTGGTAATCGACATACCCAAAGACATCACCGCGCCGCATATCAAGATTCCATACCAGTATCCCAAACAGATCAAAATGCGGTCCTATAACCCGAATCTGAAGGGCCACCCCAAGCAAATCAGGCGCGCTGTCGATTTATTGTTACGCGCCAAACGTCCAATGATTTATAGCGGCGGCGGCGTCATTATAGATGAAGCCTCCAAAGAACTTCGCCAGTTCGTACGCCACCTCGGATACCCGATCACACAAACCCTGATGGGGCTTGGCGCATTCCCCGGTACCGACCGGCAGTTTATCGGTTTGCTCGGCATGCATGGAACCTACGAAGCCAATATGGCGATGCACGAATGCGATGTATTAATCGCCATTGGCGCCAGGTTCGACGATCGTATTACCGGGGTCACGAGCAAATTTTGCCCTTATGCGCAAATCATTCATATCGATATCGACCCGGCATCCATTTCAAAAACGATTAAAGTCGATATCCCGATCGTTGGTGGCGTAAAACAGGTGTTGACCGAAATGCTCAAAATCCTGACCAATTCCAGCCAGTCACCCGACAAAAAGGCGCTCGCTGCCTGGTGGAAAAAATTAAAGTTCTGGCAGGATCAAAAAAGCTACGCGTACGAGCAAAATGACAAGGTGATTCAACCACAGGCTGCGGTAGAGGAATTGTACAAGCTAACCAAAGGTGACGCCTATATCACCTCTGACGTCGGGCAGCACCAGATGTATGCCGCCCAGTTTTATCATTTCGATAAACCCAGGCGCTGGATCAACTCGGGTGGGCTCGGCACCATGGGTTTCGGATTACCCGCAGCGATGGGCGTCAAACTGGCATTTCCGAAGATGGACGTCGCCTGCATCACCGGCGAAGGTAGTATCCAGATGTGTATTCAGGAGCTATCCACCTGTTTGCAATACGATACGCCTATCAAGATTATCAATTTGAATAATCGCTACCTCGGCATGGTGCGGCAGTGGCAGGAATTCTTTTACGAAAAACGCTATTCACACGTTTACATGGACTCGCTCCCCGATTTTGTCAAACTGGCTGAGGCCTATGGTC
>JBGMRM010000164.1:0-5206 GCA_048061415.1 Gammaproteobacteria bacterium
GGCGGCAAGAGCGTCTACCGATAGAGAGACCAGCAACAGTGTGATTACCCAATAAAAGCGATTTTTAAACATAAAATTCAAGATACCTGAACGAATCAAAAAAATGGGATATAACAATCCTCCTGAACGAGCGCATGGTAATGATTAATCAGTTAAATGTAAATAATAATCTTTCTTATTTACATTAATATTGGAAGCCTCGATGAAGCCGGAATTATCAGACCATTGCCTGTTACAGGAAGACCTGTACCACTGGGAACAGCTCGAGTCGGAATTACTATCGGAGCATAGCCAATTTAGTGCTGGTTTCCTGACAAAAATCAAGAAACTGGCGATTTCCAGCTCTTATGCCCTGTCGCAGCTTTGTCGCGACCCTTCACTATTGCAGGCGCTCGAGTCGCTCGCAGAATTCGAACTCGAAAAGTTTCAGCCTGCCGTGGATCAAATAGAGAACCTGGATCTGGTCAAACGCCGGCTACGCCAGTTTCGTCATCGAAAGCTGGTCGAAATAATTTATCTGGATGTGATCGAAAAAATACCGCTCGACCAGACCCTCTCCCATTTGAGCGCGCTTGCCGACCAGCTAATCCAGGGCGCCCTCGATGCGAGCGAAAAACACTTAACCGCCAAGCATGGCCAGCCGCTGGATCAGGATGGAAACCCGGTAGGGCTCAACATCATAGCGATGGGCAAATTGGGTGGCTACGAACTCAACTTTTCATCGGATATCGACCTGATTTGCTGTTATGCCAGCGATGGGGAATTAACGGGATTTGGCCAGCTATCACACCAGGAGTATTTCACTCGTGTGGTACGCCTGTTTACCCAACTGTTAAACGAAAAGACCGAGGAAGGCTTTGTCTACCGCGTCGATTTGCGCCTGCGCCCCTGGGGAGATTCGGGGCCGGTTGCACTGAGTCACGCCGCTTTGGAACACTACTACCAACTACACGGGCGTGAGTGGGAACAGTACGCGATGGTCAAGGCCCGTGTATTGACCGGCACCGATACCGACCGGCAAACTCTTTCGGCGATGCTAAAGCCGTTTGTTTACCGAAGATACCATGACTACCGCGTATTCGAGGGGCTCGCAACCCTGAAGGATAAAATTGACCAGCAGGCACGTTCCAAAAATTTGCAGGGCAATATCAAGCTGGGGCCTGGCGGAATCCGTGAAATCGAGTTTTTTGTGCAGGCGTTTCAGATTCTAAAAGGGGGCCGCAATAAACGCCTGCAGACCACGCGGATACTCCAGTGCTTCGACGTATTGCAGCAGCAGGACATAATCGCCAGCGAGACAATTAAAGACTTGCGCGAGGCTTATATATTTCTGCGTCAACTGGAAAATAAAATTCAGATGTTAGCCGACCAGCAAACCCATTCCTGCCCGGACAATGAAATCGCCCAGGGCAGAATCGCCCAGTCGATGGGGTATCCAGACTGGGCGGTGGTTTATACAAAACTGCAGTCGCATCGTGAGGCGGTCAGTCATCATTTCAGCGATCTATTCAAACGCGAAGTCGAAGAGAATGAACAGGCTATATTCAGCGCTACCCTGGCGGGAGAAAAAACCGCATCGCAGCAAATCGAATTCATGCGTTCGATAGCGCTCAGGGATGCCGATGAAATAGATCACAGCCTGTCGGCGTTTTTTAATTCCAAAGCCTGGGGCTTTATGTCCGCGCGCGCCAGGCAGCGGTTTAGCGCCTTGATGCCCGGACTATTGAAGACGGTTAGCCATAGCAGCCAGCAACTCGTTTTGTTCGAACGCCTGCTCAGGCTGTTTTCATCGATTGCGGGCCGTAGCGTTTATTTCGAATTGCTGCACCAGAACACCAGGCTGCTGGAAAAACTGGTAAGCCTGTTCGACAAAAGCGCATGGATCGCGCAGGAAGTCACGCGCTACCCTATGCTACTCGAACAGTTGATCCAGGCCGGCGACCCAGATACGCGCTTCGATCAATCTAAATTACGGCAAAACCTCCAGTTGCAACTCGATAACGTGATCGGCGACGCGGAGCTGGAACTGGACGTGTTACGCCTGTTTAAGCGCGAACAAACCATCGTGATTGCGATTGCCGAATTATCCGAAGAAATCGGCACCACCGAAGTCAGCCTGTATCTATCCGAGCTGGCTGAGCTGTTATTGCAGGCGGTCTATGAGCTGGCCAAAAAAGCACTGGAAAATCAGTTTGGCGAACCCGCCTGCTCACAGGCAGGTAAAACCCGAACGCCCGAGCTTGCGATTATCGGCTATGGCAAGCTTGGTGGCCGGGAGATGCACTATCAATCTGACCTGGATGTGATCTTTTTGCATAATTCCAGCGGTGATAAGCAGCAAACCCTGGGCGCCAAAAGCATCGACAACTCGATGTACTTTGCCAAACTCGCACAAAAGATTATATCCATGACCAGCGTGTTGACCGGGTCGGGAAAACTGTATGAAATCGACTCGCGCCTTCGACCCGATGGCGCTTCGGGACTGCTGGTGTCTTCAACGCAGGCCTACCTGCAATACCAGAAGGAAAAGGCATGGACCTGGGAACACCAGGCTTTGGTAAGGGCCAGACAGGTAGTTGGCAGCGACACGCTCGAAACCGAGTTTAACCGCATCCGCGAGGAAATTCTGGTCATGGAGCGAGACCCGGAAAAATTGAAGCGGGACATCGCGGAAATGCGCGACAAGATTTACCAGGCCAGGAAACCCGCGGAGGGTGAAACCAGGAATCTCAAATATTCCAGGGGCTGCCTGATCGACATCGAATTCATGGTGCAGTACTGGACCCTGTTGTACGCAAATAAAGATGGTTCAATTTGTTCATATTCTGATAATATTGGCCTGCTTAAGGCGTTGTTTCGGTTAGACTTAATTTCACGCTCGCAATCGCAATTAATTGATAATTATCAAACTTATCATCGCTGGTTGCACGAAACGGTATTGCGCAACGAACCTGCCGAAATCGAATCTGAAACAATTGCCGAGCAAGTTGCCCACGTTTTAGATTGCTGGAATGAATGTTTCAGCCCGGAGAAATAATAATGTCGATGGCCGACCGCGATGGTCTTATCTGGTTTGACGGTGAAATGGTCGAATGGCGGAAAGCCACGACCCATGTATTAACCCATACGCTACACTACGGCATGGGATGCTTCGAAGGTGTGCGCGCTTACCACGCCGACCAGGGAACCGCCATTTTTGCGCTTCATGCGCATACCCGCAGGCTGTTCGATTCCTGCAAAATCCTGGGGATGGACATCACTTATAGCGAACAGGAATTGATCGATGCCCAGATCGCCGCGGTGCGCGAGAATAAACTGGACAGCGCCTATATTCGCCCGATGTGCTTCTACGGATCGGAAGGTATGGGGTTGCGGGCCGACAACTTGAGCGTGCATTGCATCGTCGCCGCCTGGGAGTGGGGTACTTACCTCGGCCAGGAAGCGCTGGATAAAGGAATTCGCATCAAGACTTCTTCGTTTACCCGTCACCATGTCAACATCGCGATGACCAGAGCCAAGGCCAACGGCCAATATATCAACTCGATGATGGCGCTCGGAGAGGCGCTTAAGGACGGCTACGACGAAGCCCTGTTACTCGACCCCGAGGGATACGTCGCCGAGGGTAGCGGCGAGAATATCTTTACGGTACGCGATGGGGTAATTTACACGCCGGAAGTCACCTCGGCGCTCAACGGCATCACGCGAAAAACAATCTTCACACTGGCCGCCGATGCAGGATTAGAGATAATCGAAAAACGCATCACCCGCGATGAAATTTATATCGCCGACGAAGCCTTTTTCACCGGTACCGCAGCCGAGGTTACCCCGATCAGCGAGCTGGACAATCGAGCAATAGGGACCGGGTCGCGTGGGCCGATTACCGAGCAGTTGCAGTCTGCATACTTCGACCTGGTGCATGGTCGTAACGAAAAGCATCTGGATTTATTAACGTTTATCAGGTAAACAGATACCCATGGTTAACCCGGACACAGCAGCCCACCAGGGCGATTACTCGACCCCCAACGTGAAATCAAGCATCGATGTGAAAGCCGAGGACCTGCCGATACATTGTCCCCTCGAAGGCTCGAGCCTGTGGAATTCCCACCCGCTCGTTTATATCCCGGTGCAGGAGAATGGCGGTGAAGCGAAATGCCCGTATTGCGGGACTGTGTTTAAGATGGTTTAGATCCGGTTGCGTTGGGAAGTGCTACCAAAAATCAGAGTCAGAATAATAGGGCGCCAGGTTGAGAATCGTGCCAGACTAAACCGGATAAAACTACCAGGACACGCTGTTAATATACCAGCCTCGGTCATCCCGACCTCATCTGGAAGCCGGTCGCAGGCAGAGCATCCGGGTGAATGGAGCGAACGGACACTGATGCTCCTGTTAAGTTGGCACTCTCGATTTTGCTCCAAGATAAATTGCAAATACAATCACCAAAATGCCAATCGAGTTATACCAAATCGGGTAGATTGAAAAAGAGTCGGTTGCTATCAATATTGGCAGATAAATAGTCAGTGTTATTATTGTCAGAATCACCCCGTACTTTGTTTCTTTTCCAGGCACATACTTACCGACGACTCTGCCAGCAAAATAGAGAACCAATGCTGAGAGTATGGTGTCGCCAATCAAAAAAGCAGTGCTGTTATTAAGTGCCGACTCCAAAGCACCCTCATCAGTAAAATCCACACCTAAGGCCAGGCCAAACAAGATGCCTTCAATTATGGCAACGATACTAGCCAGTATTATAGAAACACATAAGCCATACAATATAGCTTTAACTGGTTTAAATGCCTGTTTATCGACGGTTGTTAAATCCGCTTCAGGTGTTTTATATGCGTCCAAATTTATTCTCCTCGAACTTTAACGAGGCTTAAATTGAGAGGCGCGTTTATGCGCCCAGTCAAATTAAAACTTTTGTTAGGTGAATTCATGGTTCATCACGGTTGACAATATCTCGAACGGAATTTTTTGTTTCATCCTCAAACTCGTCTAGCTGTTTTTCCTCAACCAGTCCCATTCTATACATCATCATTAACTGGATGAACGCTTTACTTCGACTCAATCCATCAAAAGCATTAGCCAATTCTTTATCCTTATCCCGAATTAACTTATACAAATCCCCATATCTTTCGTGAGCCGTTTTTTCGGCAGATTTGCATATATTTGTCGCGTCATTAAGAACACCATCACAGAATCGTTCAA
>JBGMRM010000165.1:0-5205 GCA_048061415.1 Gammaproteobacteria bacterium
AAAAATGGTGCCGGCACGAGGAGTCGAACCCCGGACCTACTGATTACAAGTCAGTTGCTCTACCAACTGAGCTACGCCGGCACAATCATTTTCAGGCACAACCATTGCGGCTGATTTTCGGGGCTATGCTGTCCCTTTCGAGGCGCGAATTTTATTGTCTTTACCCCGGGTTGGCAAGAGGTTAATCCTGTCTGAACTCCCGCGTCACAACCGTTAAAGGCTAAAAATCAGGTGCACTGACCCTGGATCTGGTTTACCCCTTTTTCGATATCGTCTGCATCCAGCAGCGGGTCTATGGGGTTTTCGTTCGAGTACTGAAAGTAGAGCCAGAATATGGTGCGGTCGCGATAACGTGGTTCGGACTCGACCAGATATTGCAATTTCTCCAATTTTGCGATCAGCCGATCGGCATTTTTCTTTAGCCCGAACACACCGAGCGAGAGGGCATAGGGCTTACCCGGCTCGTTGATGATCAGGTAATCGCGAATTCCCTGTTTGGCCAGCGTCTCGGCAGTTTTTACCGCTGCCTGCCGATTCTTGTGGTTGGCTATGTAGACCATAATCCCCAAATATTCCTTCTCCAGGCTGGATTTTAATTCACCCTTGATGTTTTTGGCCGAATAGCGGCCACTGACTTCGAGCGCGCGGGTTTTATCCTTGAAGGGACCGATGGTAAGGCACAGCTGGTTATCGATAATCGCCTCGCTCACCTGCGTTTCCGCTGTTTGATCCTGGCTGCTATTTGCCGCAGCGCCTGGCGATGCGGATTCGGCCGCTTCGTCCAGCAAACGCAATTCCTCGGCTACCGGGATTACCTGGTTATTTGCGACCAGTTGATCATAGGGCACCAGCCACTGCACCAGCCCAAAGGCAATATTGGCGATCAATAACAGGCTAAAAAATACTTTCATCGTTGTTCCAACTGTCTACGCATTCCCCGAAACGCCAGGTCGGGTACCAGTCGATGCGCGCGCGAAAGGCGCCTGTGCAGGTAACTGGCGCCGCCGCCGGCTACGATCAAAACCGTGTCGGAAGCGAGCCGCCCAGACCAGCGATCCACGAGACGCTCGACCGTGACCGCATCGGTTTTCTGATAGTCTATATTAATACAGGCTTCGGTAAAACAGCCCGGCTCTTCGGTGTGACTAATTTCCACATGCTCGAAATCTGCATTTCGCATAATTCGCTTAAACTGCTTTATAGAGGTATCAAATCCCGGCAGTATAGCCCCACCCAAATGCATCCCGTCGGCGCGCAGCAGATCGATCGTAATCGCGCTACCCGCATCGATGATAATCGCATCCTGCTGGATCAACCCCGCTGCCCCGAGCAGGTTTAGCCAACGGTCGATACCCAGAGTTGCTGGCTCGGAATAGGCGTTTTTCACGCCGCAACAGTTTTTTTTTGCGACTAGCCTGACCAGGTCAGGCGCCTTGATAAAACCTTTAAGCAGTCCGCTAATATCGCTTTCCACCTGAGCGTCCTGTACCGATGAAAAAAAACATCGTTCGGCGCCGGTATCGGCCAGGCAGGCCGCCAGACGGGCCTGCCAGCCGTTTTGAAAATGACAGGAAAACGTCTGGCGCAATTCTCCATCGTCCCACCACTGGCCCTTGACCGTGCTATTACCAATATCGAGCAAAAGCATCAGTCCACACCCCTGAGCGATATTTCGGCGGCCGAAAACGTCAGGCGTCCCTGCTCGCTATCGAGTTGCAACTGTCCGCTCGAATTGATGCCGGCATTTATCCCCTGAATGGTTCGTTCGTTAGTGGTAACGCAAATGCGTTGACCGCGCAGTGCATCCTGGGCATTGAATTCACCGATCAGCCTGGGAATCGTAGACTCAACAAAGCCATCGATCATTTCCACTACCTGCCTGATCGCCTCCAACAGCAGGGCGTCGCGTGGTATTGCATCCTCGCTTATCAGGTCGACGCTGGTCGCAGCCTGGGGAATTGCTGCCAGATCGTCGGCGCTCATCTTCATGTTGATACCAAAACCAATCGCCAAAAAATATTCTGCCGCGCCAACCGGTTTGGATTCGATCAGGATACCCCCAAGCTTATGTTGCCGAAAATACAGATCGTTAGGCCACTTGAGCTGCACCGCTTCGACACCGCAGCGCTCAAGCGCCCGGCACAGCGCTATTCCCGTCACAATGCTCAACAGTCCAAGAGAACTGGCCTGAACAGACTTGAGCAGGCCGATGGTGCAATAAATATTGCTGGCAAACGGCGATACCCACCGATTTCCACGCCGACCCTTTCCCTCGGTTTGCATTTCAGCGAGCGCAATGCAGGGTTGCTGATTCTGCTCGAAAAAGTCGATTGCATCGGTATTGGTCGATCTGGTCACGAGCCGATGGCGGCATTTAAACCGGTCGCCGAAAGTTGAGGCCAACTGTGCCTGAATTCGCTCCGGGTCGATCAACTCGACTTCGGGATCGATAACGATATGCTGCCCGGTTTGTCTCCACGATATGCCCCAATCCGCCAGAACCTCGAGCAACGGCGCTTCGTCATCCCCGAGGCTCCGGCGCTCGAGGCTACCGCCATCGCACAGGCATTTGAGCCAGGCATCTCTTTGTTCGTGGTCCAAGGGGTCACCGGCCCCCGAGCCAGGACTGGCGATATTGCCGGTGATTTTCCGTGGGCGCCAATTCGATAGTATGCCGCTGCGCGGGCCGCAGCATCAGCTCGACACAATACAGTTCGTCACGCCTGAAAGCGTGAATGGTCCACTGTTCGCCTGCCTGCGCAAACTTCAGGCGCTGCTCAATCTGGGCAAGCGTCTGTTTGAGGCTGTTTATGGCCACTATCGTATCCCCGGCCGATAGTCCCGCCAATTGTGCCGCGCCCCCTTCCTCGACGCGCAATATTTCGAGTCCACCCACACGTTCTTTCAGAAAAGCGCCGAGTTCAGCGCCCGGCAGTGGTTCCTTCTTCGGTTTTCCGCCTTTATCCTTCTGGTTAGCCGCCTGCCGGCGCATCACGTCGACTCCGACCACCGCCAACGATTCGTCCAGCGGTAGCTCATCGGTGGTGGAGATTAACTGGTGCATATATTCATGCAGGTCATTATCGACCAGGGTACAGACCAGGTTCTGGATCGTATCGGCCTCGACACCTGCCCCGGTGTCACACCAGTTCTGCCAGAGACTTCGCATCACCTCGTCCAGGCTAATACTCGAATCGCTCAATTCGCGCATCTTCAAATCGATACACAATGCGATCAACGCGCCCTTGGCGTAATAACTGACAATCGCGTTCTGGGCGTTTTCGTCCTGCTGGTAAAATTTGCTCCAGGTATTGAAACTCGACTCGGCCGCAGATTGGCGAGTTCGTCCCAGTCCGCGCTGAACCCGGGTCATGGTTTGCGCCAGGAGTTCCAGGTAAGAGCTTTCGTCGATCAAACCAGTTCGTACCAGCGCGAGATCGTCATAATAGGATGTGATCCCCTCGAAGGCCCAGAGCAACTCGCTATAGACTTCCTGCTGCAGCGCATAGGGCTGGTAGGCGGCGGGCCTGATGCGTTTAACATTCCAGGTATGGAAGTACTCGTGACTGCACAGGCCGAGAAATGTACGGTAGTCTTCGCTCACTTCTTTCTGCCCCGGTTGCGGCAGGCTATCTCGACTGCAGATCAGGCTGGTGCTGGAACGATGCTCGAGTCCCCCGTAACCCTCGCCGACGACCATCACCAGGAACTGGTAAGTGTCCATCGGGGCCGGCTCGCCGAAAAACCGGATATGGTGCTCACAAACGGTTTTCAGGTCCTGCGCGAGCCTGGCCTCATCGCAACGATATTGCCCGCTCAGGATAATATCGTGGGGTACGCCGCAGGCTTCGAAATGAACCTGACCGAATTCGCCCATCTCTACCGGGTGGTCGATTAATTCATCATAATCCTGGGCCCGAAACAGGCCGAACCCGAAGCGTCCAGCATCGATGCGTTTCAGGGTAGTCGCCAGCTTCCATTTTTGGCAGTAGTCGGCCGCCGGTTTTTCGATCAGCACTTCACAGGCTGAATCGGATTGCCCGAGCACTTCGAGAAAAACGCTGGCGCCGTTGTAATAACCGTGGGTATGGTCGAGATGGGCGCCGCGCACTGACAGGTCTTTGGCATACACCAGGTACTCGACCCGAAGCGCCTGCGAACAGGGCGCTACCCGCCAGTTTGACTTATCGAGTTGTGCGATGGCGAGCGGCTGCTCGTCGCTGTAGGCGTCTAGCGTGACCAGATTTTTGGCAAAATCACGAATCATGTAACTGCCCGGTATCCAGTTAGGCAGGCGCAGGCACTGGCCCTCCGGATCCGGGTTGTCGATCAGTATCCGGACCTTAAAATAATGCGTGGCCGGATCGTGGCTGGTGATTTGGTAACGAATCATAAAATCGCGAAGTGTAGCATTTTGATGCGATTTTTAATCATTTCTGTTCGCCGCACCGCGTTGGCTATAATATGAGATCCACCGATTATCCAGAACCATCCATGAAGCAGCTGCTACAACTGTTAAACCGACACTCGACCCCTGCGAAGGCATTGATCGACCCTGCGCCGGACGATGAGCAGTTGGATCAAATCCTCAAAATTGCGATGAGCGCCCCCGACCATGGGAGAATTCAGCCTTACCGCTTTATTACCATTCGGGGTGACGCCCGATACGCATTGTCGAAGGTATTCGGCGACGCGGTCAGCAGGCGTGACCCGGAGGTCAGTGAGGCGTACCTTAACAAGCAGAAAGACAAACCCCTGCGGTCGCCACTGATAGTCGTGGTGGTCGCCAGCCTGATCGAAAGCGAGAAAATTCCGCAGATCGAACAAATGCTAAGCGCCGGAACGGCCGCGCATAATATATTGCTCGCGAGCAAGGCGATGGGTTTTGGATCGATCTGGTTAACCGGGGACAATGCCTACGACAGCAACGTTTTCGAAGCCCTGGGTCTAGCGGCCAACGAAAAAATCATCGGATTTATCAACCTGGGTACGGAAAAAATAAAAATGCGCCGCCGGCAAAATACCGATCCAAAGGACAGAATTTTTGACTGGAAGTCTCCCGTGGAAAAATGAACTGCTGGATTCAAATTAACCCGGCCAAATTGGGGGAATTACGATTCCCAATCGTCTTTGAATAGTGCCAGGCCATCTCGCGTGAAAGCGCTCAAAACACGCTGTAAATACATCCGTGTACGCTCTCATTTT
>JBGMRM010000166.1:0-5192 GCA_048061415.1 Gammaproteobacteria bacterium
CCGCTGCGTGAAAATAATATTTTCACAGACGCTGAGTTGTGACGCGTTCAGCCAGGGGTGTAGAGCGGCCGCCAGGTAAGGATCGGCGCAATTGCAGGCCGCATCAAGCAAAGCGCTAATCCTGTTATCGTTGAAACCCACCATCGCCACCGATTGCATCAGGCTGACTCACTTTCAACCAACGATTCATCCTGCTGTTCTACCGTTTCGAGGTCCATGCAGGCGGCAACCAGCTCAATCACCTCGATGACTTCTAGCCGATCATCGTTGCCGGTCGATTTCACAGCGTCTTCGAACATATTCATACACTTCGGGCAGTTGACCACAAACGCATCGATACCCTCGATTTGCGCGGCTTCGCGCATGCGATTTTCCGCAGGCTTTTCCATTTCGAGCGGATCCGGGGTCCAGATGCGTCCACCACCGGCGCCACAACAAAACGAGTTGCAATGGTTGCGGGGCATTTCGACAATCTCTACGCCGATACTCGTCAACGCCTCACGCGGTGCGCCATATTCGTTGTTTAGTCGGCCGAGATGACAGGAGTCGTGGTAGGTTACACGCCGTTCAAGCTTTCGCACCAGTGGTATACTGCCCCTGGCGAGCATACGGTTAATCATTTGCGTGGCATGCTCAACCTCAAACTCACCGCCAAATTCGGGATATTCGTTCTTTAAGGTGTTGAAGCTATGCGGGTCGGTAGTAACGATGCGTTCGAATTTGCAACCTGACAGAGTTTCAATATTAATTTCGGCGAGATGCTCAAACAGGCCTTCCTCACCGACCCGGCGTACATCGTTTCCGGCGGTCATTTCGCCTTCGTAGAGAATACCGAAATCAACGCCGCTGGCCTGCAAGATGCGCGCAAATGTCTGGGCGACTTTCTGGTATCGTGGATCGAAGGAAGCATAGTCGCCGACAAACCAGAGTACCTCGACGGCCTGCTTGCGCGCGTCTGTGATCTCAAACTCCAGCTTTTTGGTCCAGGCGGCCCGTTTACGCTTGTTTTCACCGATCGAGTTACCCCTTTTCTGTATATTTTGCAGTGCGATTTGTACCGCGGGGTCGATTTCACCTTCTTCCACCAGCGCACGGCGCATCTCGACAATCATCGGTACATGCTCTATACCCACCGGACATATTTCCACACAGGCGGCGCATGTACGACAGGACCAGAGGGTCTCCGGACGGACCTGATTGATACCGTCGCCAACCGCTTGCAACGCATCAACCTGCGGTATTGCCGCATTTTGCAACGAGCTGTTGGCCAACTCGCGCAGGCTAAGCACCAGGTCGCGGGGTGACAATGGAAAGCCGCTTTCATTGGCTGGACAGGCTTCGTGGCAACGACCACATTTGGTACAGGCATCCAGGTGTATCAACTGTTTCCAGGTAAAATCGGTAATCAGGCGGTGGCCGATGGTATCGGCCTCCATGTCCGTGTGCGGCAATCGTGCCGCAGGTTTCGGGTCACGTAGCGAGAGCGATGCCATCGCGGTAAAAATGTGCTTGGCTTTGGTGAAGGGCAGCACGCCGATGAAACAGAATGCGAGCAAGCCATGCAGCCACCAAAGTCCATAGCGCATGGTTTCTGCTCCGGCGCTGGACAGTCCCAGCCAATCTAGTAGCTCGGCAAGCAGTGCACCCACAGGCGACCACCAGCGGTAATCCCACACGGTGGCGTCATGCTGCAACCAGACCAATCGGTCGGCCTCAAGTAAAAAGCCGGTGATAGCGATTAAAATCAGGGTCCACAGAAATAGCCAGTCTTCACGACGATACCAACTACGATCAAAATCGGGCTCCTGCGGATTTCGGTCCGGGCGCCTGTAGTCGAGTTTGGGTAACGACAGCCACTTGCGCCGGTACATCATGTAAATCAATCCGCCAACCAAAGCGAGACCTGCAATATCAACGATCAGGGAAAACCACAGATAAAACGATCCGTACCAGAATCTCCAGCCCGTGACAGGCGCGAGGATATCGTATTCGAGGGTGATGGTAGCGGTACCGATGAATAACAGCGCAAAGCCGAAAAAGATCAAGCCGTGAGCTTTGCCCGCACCCTGGTCGCGGCGTTTCAGGTTGCGATGGCTAAGCAGTTCTCCAACCATGCTACCTAAACCTTTGGCAACGCCTGAAAACGACAGTGACTGGCCGCGACGGTACTTGCGTATCTGCACGTAGCAACCGTAGCCGAAGGCTGCAATAGCACCGATGGCGGCGATATAAAACGACACCATCATCCAGGCAGGAAAATCCTGGAACAGGATACGGGTTACCGCCTGAGGCTCGTGTCCAAGGTCTATCATGCTATGCACCTCGAGATTTATGTTAGCTCGAGCTTAAGGTATTCAACCTGTAACCAGAGTTATCGGCGCGCTCGCGATTATTATTCTGTGCGCTCACAGTCGCTCGCCTGACTGCGAGAGGGAATGCGGAGCCTGTTTGTTGCGTGGCTCCGCTACACTATTATTGCTTAACCCTCGTACTCGATCTCGAACTTGCCTCCAGGCATGTGCGGTACACCCCAGACAGCTACTTCACGGATATAGGGTTTGGGATGTTGTGGATCATCTTCCTCGATCTCGCGCGCCAGACGGTGGCCATCGAAAGTCGCATCGGCCATCAGCTTGGGCGCCCATGCGTCTCCGATCAGGTACACACCCTTGATGTCGTTGCCCGCCCACTCATCTTTGCGCGCCTTTAGGCCGTTGAACAGTTCGCAATCCGAATGACGCCCAGTTACCACAACCATCGAATCGAATTCGTGCCAGTCGAAATGGGTATTCTCACGCCGTGGCAACTTGCCGGGGCCATTGTATTCACGACGATAGCCATCACCGAAAATTGGATAGGTCTGGATACGATTAGCCTCAGCTGTTGCAGCCCAGACATCACCAATCACCTCGACATTCAACTCGTGCAACATGCGATGCATGTTCGGAGCCTCAAGGGTGAAGTGCATGTAGTTACCCAGCGTCACACCGGTGATGATGGTGACCTCATGTCCTTTTTCAGCCAGTAACTGAGCGATGCTTGGCGCCATGAAGTAAGTATCACAGTTCAAAATCACCACTTTTTTACCAATCTCCTTATTACCGATAAATACCTGCTCGGGTGTAAGATGTGTAGGCAGACTGGTGTCGACACCCTGTACCGGATCGTGCAGCAGAGCATTGGTGCCGTCGGTGTTCCAGGATGAACCGGTGGCGATTACTATTTTTTCGGCACCATATTCGAGGCAATCGTCGACAGTTAACGGCTTGCCGCCCAACGCGATCTGCGAATCCTTATTTTTCTTCACCAGTTTGCCGAGTTGTACTTCGCGATAGTCGCGATGATAACCCCACTCACCAAGACCCGGTAAGGTCGCTACATCGTTAATGTGGCCGCCAACCTTGTCCGCCTGGTCGACCAGGTGAACCGTGTAACCCCGCTCCATCAGTACGCGTGCACACTCGGAACCCGCGGGACCCGCACCGACTACCAGCATGGAATCATCCGAATCGGCTTTAGGAAATCGTTCCGGGTGCCAGCCGCGGCGATATTCTTCACCGGCGGTGGCATTCTGGGTACAGATCATCGGTGGACCACCGATTTCCCAGCGCGAGATACAAACATTACATCCGATGCAGGTGCGAATATCATCGGCACGGCCTTCGTCGATTTTCAGTGGCAGAAACGGATCTGAGATGGATGGGCGTGCGGCACCGATGATATCCAGGTGGCCTGCGCGAATGACTTCAGCCATTTTTTCCGGATCGGTGAAACGACCGACACCAAGCACAGGTTTTTTGGATACTTCCTTAATGAATTTCTGCCACGGAATCTGATGTCCCTGGCGGTAGAAACGCGATGGTCCAGCGTCCTCTCCCCACTCGGCAATATCTCCGACGTTTACGTCCCAGACATCGACGTAAGGGTCAGCCAGTTGGACAAACTCGATTCCGTCTCGCTCGACCTCGACACCCGCTGTACCATACAGCGTATCGACCGCGAATCGGGTGGCAATCGCACAATCATCACCGACCGCAGTTTTCACTTTTTCCAGTGTCTCGACCCAGAAACGTGCACGGTTTTCCAGAGATCCGCCGTACTTATCCTTACGCTTGTTGTAGTAAGGCGAGAGGAACTGTAGCGGCAGATATGAATGAGCACCATAAACATATACGATATCAAACCCGGCATCACGCGCACGTCGAGCTGCATCAACGTAGAAACCCTGCACCATTTCGATATCGTCGAGATCCATTTCCTTACAGTAGGTCAGGGTCTCGAATTCGGAAGCGTACTGGCTAGGCCCACGCGGCGTACAACGCGACTCCATACAGGGTGCGTGCGAACCGCCATACCACATTTCCACGCCAGCCAATGAATTATACTTATGGATGTGATCGGTCATCGCTCGCAGGTTGCGCACGTCGCCCTCATCCCACAGCCTGGCTGAAAGACGATGCGTATCATCCGACTCGGGGTGAATCGACAGGTATTCGGTATTGATACCTGCCCAGCCGCCCTCGGCCTTAATAGAGCGGTGAGCCGCCTGAAAACCGGGTTTGTCCGAGCCGGCGCCGATACAGTGGGGGACCTGATAGAAACGATTTCTCAGTGTTTTTGGACCTATCTGAATTGGTTCAAACAGGATGTCATGTTTGGGATCTCGTGCCATTGATCGTTCCTCCGATGCTTATTGGTGCGGGTATTTAAAATAAGTTAAGCGTTGACATGCACCTTAACCAGCCCCCACCGGCAACCCAGTCCGAGCCATTGGTGTATGTACTTCCAGGAACCAAATCATTAATGCAGGTGGGTAAATTTTCAATTGCCACGAAGTTGTACCCTCATATGAGTAGGTGTTACTACTTAGCTATCTGAAAAGTCGAAAATACCTGTAGTTGGTGAAGTGAAAAACAGCGGAAATTGTTTATCGTGACTGCAAGTCTTGAAAATCCGCGGTCTACAGCAGGGACAACAAACGGGTGGAAGTTGAACAAACCTTCTCCCGTTGCAGGGAGAAGGTTTTCCAAAAGCTTTAACCCTTTTCGCGATTACTTTTGGTCGGATTGTAAAATGGCAGACTGGCGGTCGTAGCCTTGCAAGAGGCACCTGTCCCCCTGACTTCAACGCTGGTACCGGGTTCGGCAAGCTCAGGCTCGATCTGCACCAATGCTATCGATTGATTCAACACC
>JBGMRM010000167.1:0-5189 GCA_048061415.1 Gammaproteobacteria bacterium
GCAGCAGGTCGCGCGAGGAAAGTGCACCGACGATATTACCGCGCGAGTCGTGTACCCCGAGATGGCGGAAATTCTTTCGCCGCATGCGGGCCAGGGCACGGTAAACGAATGCATCGGCCGAGAGACTGTGCAGCGGGTACTGCGCAATTTCCACCGCAGGTAGATCGAAGGCATCGATACCGCCCTGGTTTAATGTTCGTAATAAATCACGTTCGGTGATGATTCCAGGCTCGTCATGGCCAGCGGCCGGCTTGACAAAAACCGCGCTAATTTCGTACTCGGTCAGGGTATTTAGCACGTTACGAAGTTTTTCCTGTGTATCGACAAAGATAGCGGGGCTGTTCATCAAATCACGCAGGCGGTGTCGATACGGGTAACTGTCGATACGGGAAAGGGCAGACAGGGAGTTTTTCCTGGCCTTCCCTGTCCGATGCACCTCGTGCCATCCCAGGCTCACCTCGTCGGCGGTAATTTTGCTGAATTTCTGGCAGGCCCTTTCTGCCTCGGCGAGCGTGCGGATTCCCCTCTCGCGTAAAAGCGGCAGGAGCGCCAGAAACACCCTTGCAGTTGAGACCGCGTCCCCGAGCGCGCTATGCCGATCCTTTGCTTCAATACCGAGCCAGGCGGTTATCGTATCGAGCGAGAAATCGGGTAAGTTTGGCGACAAAATATTTACCAGATAACGAACGTCCAGCGTGCGCGGCGCCAACCAGTCCAGCCCGGCGAGCTGGTGCTCACGTTTGAGCATGGCGAGATCGAATCCACTCGCGTAACCGACCAGCACCGAATCGCCCAGCCAGTCGCTAAATTCGGGTTCGACCTCTGAAAACTGTTTTGCCTGCGCTACATCTTCATCGTGAATGCCGTGAATCCTGGTGCTATGCGCTGGAATCGGCTCGCCGGGATTGACCAGCTGTTGAAAACTCCGGGCAGGATTGACCTGACCACGCTCGATCTTTACCGCCCCCAGCTGGATTATACGAGCCCTGCTTGTGTCGAGACCGGTGGTTTCAGTATCAAAAGCTATAGCGTCGAGCGAGACCAGGGGGATGGCCCCATTGTTGATACGGGTTAGTGTATTATCGTCTGTCAATTAACGTCCCCCGGAAACCTCGATAAAACTACCGGTGGTGTAAGAGGCTTCGTCGGAAAGCAACCACATGATGGCTCTGGCAACTTCGATCGGCAAGCCACCGCGCCGCATCGGTATATTCGATTTCAATCGATCGACCCGCCCGGCTTCACCACCGTCCGCGTGCATATCGGTATAGATCAAACCGGGCCGCACCGCGTTGACGCGAATACCCTGGCTTCCTACCTCACTGGCGAGCCCTATTGTCATGGTATCGATGGCGCCTTTGGAGGCGGCATAGTCTATGTATTCGTTGGGTGCGCCGATGACAGATGCGCGGGAAGACAGGTTGACGATGGCGCCACCCAAGCCTCCGTGGTCGGTGGACATGCGCCTGATAGCTTCGCGTGCACAGATAAAGCAGCCGATAATATTGGTGTTGAAAACTCGTTGTAAGCGGTCGACCGAAAAGTGTTCAAAAGAGGATTGTGCCTCCAGGATGCCTGCGTTGTTGACCAGTGCGCTCAGGCGTCCGAGCTGCTGATCGATGGTCTGGAACATCGCCATCACTTCTGCTTCGACAGAGACATCAGCCTTGACCGCTATGGCGGTCAGGCCCTGCCCCTGCGCATATTCGACCAGTTCATTCGCCTGCGATTCGCTGTCGCGATAATTGATGCAAAGCGCGTATCCAGCCTGCGCAGCGAGCCGGGCAGTCTCAGCGCCTATGCCGCGGCTGGCGCCAGTGATGAGCATCACCTTTTGCATAGACCCTCCCGATTTGGCGAAGAATTGCGTTCAGTCTACTGATAAACCAGTTCTAGCGTTTCCGGCCGACCATTTCTTTTACGCAGTGCATGGAGTCCGAGAACGCCCTTTGTGTCCTGTCTGATTTCGATAAAAATCTGATCCACGGGCGTCTTAAGGTTATCGATCAGTAGCGCCGCATGCGGATGTTGATTGTAAATGATAATGCCCCTGGGGTCTTGTTCGAGCTGCTGGCTCAACTGCTGCTGGTTTGAACAGGGAATGCAGTCCTCGGCATCTGGCAGTAAAACCGCCTGCAGCGGCTTCGAATCATGCGCAAGCGCGCGCGTGATAATTTTATTGGCGCAGGTACGCTTAATGGTAACCATCGTTACCTGCTTCGACTATGCCGTGCTCGATTTGGCCTGTCATCGTCACTTTTTAATAGCTGAACCTACGGATTGGGGTTGAGCTTATTGCGCAACATCTGGTTAACCTGTTCCGGATTCGCCTTTCCCTTCGACTGTTTCATTATTTGCCCGACAAAGAAGCCCAGCACTTTTTCCTTGCCGGCGCGAAATTGCGCGACCTGATCGGGATTATTGGCGATCACTTCGTCGATCAGGTTTTCGATCGCGCTACTATCGGTAATCTGTTTCAACCCGCGTTTTTCAATGATCGCATCGGCCGTACCCTCGCCCTGCCACATCGCTTCAAATACTTCCTTGGCGATCTTACCAGAAATTGTATTATCTGCGATGCGTTGCAATAAGCCCGCGAGCATTTCAGGTGTTATTGGTGAATCTCGTGTTTCAGATTCGCTGCGCTTCAGTGCGCCGCTCAAATCACCGAGCACCCAGTTTGCGAGCTGCCTGGCAAGGCCGGGAGCCAGCTCGAGCGCCTGTTCAAAATAATGGGCCGTGTCGCGATTGCCGGTCAGTAGTTCGGCGTTGTATTCGGACAACCCGAGCGTGTCGATGTAACGCCTGCGCTTTTGATCGGGTAACTCGGGCAAACTGGCCCGTATTAACTCGATATCTTCCTCGCTGACCGTTACAGGCAATAAATCAGGATCGGGAAAATAGCGATAGTCGTTGGCCTCTTCCTTGCTGCGCATCGAACGGGTTTCGTCCTTATCGGAATCGTATA
This sequence comes from Gammaproteobacteria bacterium, assembly GCA_048061415.1. Classification (GTDB taxonomy): domain Bacteria; phylum Pseudomonadota; class Gammaproteobacteria. The sequence continues at coordinate 2,969 of JBGMRM010000167.1, forward strand.
GTCGCGTCTCCTGCACGACATTACCTCCGTCTTCGATCAGTTCGATCTGGCGCGCGATTTCATGCCTGATCGCACGCTCAAGAAAGCGAAAGGAATTAATGTTTTTTAATTCCGCGCGTGTGGCCAGTTCTTTTTGACCCACAGGACGAACCGATACGTTCGCATCGCAGCGAAAAGAGCCTTCCTGCATATTGCCGTCGCAAATCTCGAGGTAGCGTACCAGCAGATGTATTTTGCGAGCGTAAGCTACGGCTTCACTGGCCGTGCGCATATCGGGCTCCGATACGATTTCGAGCAAAGGGGTCCCTGCGCGGTTCAGGTCGATGCCGGTTTGATCGGCGAATTCCTCGTGCAGCGATTTACCCGCGTCTTCTTCGAGGTGCGCGCGCGTGATGCCGATGGTCTTGCTTACCCCTTCTTCGAGCGTAATTTCCAGGCTCCCCTTACCAACCACGGGTAATTCGAACTGTGATATCTGATAGCCCTTGGGCAGGTCTGGATAAAAATAATTTTTGCGCGCGAATACGGAGATATGAGCAATTTCAGCACCGACTGCGACGCCAAACTTTAGCGCCATGTTCACTGCTTCGCCATTGAGTACAGGCAGTACGCCCGGAAATCCGAGGTCGACGGTGCAGGCCTGGGTATTCGGTTCGGACCCGTATGCAGTCGAAGCGCCAGAGAATATCTTGCTCGAGGTAGCAAGCTGCGCGTGTATTTCCAGTCCTATCACGCTTTCCCAGGCGGCCATTATTTCAACTCCGGGGCCTGGAGGTGCCAGTCGGTTACCTGCTGAAAGCGATGCGCGACGTTGAACAGGCGGGATTCTTCAAAGTAATTGCCAATCAGCTGCACGCCAACCGGCAAGCCCTGAGAAAATCCGGCGGGCAGTGACATACCAGGCAGGCCGGCCAGATTGAGCGCGATGGTATAGATGTCCTGTAAATACATGCTGACCGGGTCGTCGGTTTTATCGCCCTGCCTGAAGGCGACCCCGGGTGTGGTTGGGCAAAGGATCAGGTCGACCTGTTCGAAAGCCTGTTGGTAATCCTGTTTGATCAGGCGTCTGAGCTGCTGGGCCTTCAGGTAATAAGCATCGTAGTAGCCGGCCGATAATGCGTAGGTGCCGATCATGATGCGGCGAATGACTTCGTCGCCAAAGCCTTCTCCGCGCGAACGCTTGTACAGGTCTTCGAGATCGACGGGCGCGTCGCAGCGATAGCCGAAGCGTACGCCGTCGAAACGCGACAGGTTGGACGAACATTCGGCAAGCGCAACCACGTAATACACCGGTATCGACAATTTGGTATTGGGCAGGCTGATATCGACGATTTCTGCCCCGAGTGTGCGAAATTCGTCGACTGCCGAGTCGATAACCGTCGCGACGTCGTTGTCCAGTCCATCGGCGAAGTATTCCTGCGGCAATCCAATTTTCAGGCCCTGGATATCCTTAGCCAGATCGGCACAATAGTCGGGTACCGGTTGATCGATCGAAGTGGAATCGCGCGGGTCGAAGCCCGCCATGGACTGTAGCAGCAAGGCACAGTCTTCTGCGCTGTGAGCGAGCGGCCCACCCTGATCGAGGCTCGAAGCGAAGGCGATCATGCCGTAGCGCGAAACGCGGCCGTAAGTCGGCTTGATACCGGTGATTCCGCACAGCGCGGCGGGCTGACGGATAGAACCGCCGGTATCGGTACCCGTCGCAGCAGGCGCGAGCCTGGCCGCGACCGCAGCCGCCGAGCCCCCCGAAGACCCGCCGGGGACACGCTCGAAATCCCAGGGGTTGGCGACCGGGCCGAAATAACTGTTTTCGTTCGACGAACCCATGGCGAATTCGTCCATGTTGGTTTTACCCAGCATTACGACGCCGTCACGCCTGAAGTTTTCGATAACCGTGGCATCGTAGGGCGCGATGAAATTGTCCAGCATTTTTGAGGCGCAGGAGGTTTTGATACCGTCCGTGCAATAAATATCCTTGTGCGCGATCGGAACGCCGGTTAAGGCTTTAGTTTCGCCTTTGGCGATACTCGTATCGGTAGCGCTCGCCTGTTCGAGCGCGAGTGCTTCGGTGACGGTGATAAAACAGTTAAGCCTCGGGTTATACTGTTTGATTTTGCTGAGATAGTCCTGCGTAATTTCAACGCTGGAAAATTTTCCTTTGGCCAGGCCCTGCTGAATTTCCCGTATCGATTCAATCATCGCGTCGCTTCATTCGATGACC
>JBGMRM010000168.1:0-3506 GCA_048061415.1 Gammaproteobacteria bacterium
AATACCGTGTTGCGGATTTCGATCGATAACCGCATGCATGGCGCGGTGAATGTGTAATAACATACCAATGTCCTGGCACCACTGCGCGAGACCGGTATTGGCGCAAAATCCACCGGTGATATAGTCGTGCATGATGATCGGTGCACCGATTTCCTTGGCATATTCGGCGCGCTTCATCATTTCGTCCGGGGTCGGCGCTGTCACATTCAGATAATGGCCTTTGCGTTCACCGGTTTCGGCCTCAGCCTTGTTGATCGCTTCCATGACGAAATCGAAACGTTGACGCCAGCGCATGAATGGCTGCGAATTGACGTTTTCATCGTCCTTGGTGAAATCCAGGCCACCACGCAAACCCTCGTAACAGGCGCGGCCGTAGTTTTTAGCCGAGAGTCCGAGTTTGGGTTTGATCGTACAGCCCAGCAGTGGGCGACCGTATTTATTGAGAATATCGCGTTCCACCTGTATGCCCTGTGGCGGTCCATTGCAGGTGATGACATAAGCGATCGGGAAGCGTACGTCTTCGAGGCGTAGTGCGCGCAAGGCTTTGAAGCCAAACACGTTGCCCACAAGCGAGGTAAAAACATTAACCACCGAGCCCTCTTCGAATAAATCGATCGGATAGGCAATAAATGCATAAAAGCAGCTATCGTCACCGGGAACGTCTTCAATCGCATAGGCGCGACCCTTGTAATGATCCAGATCAGTCAGCAAATCGGTCCATACCGTGGTCCAGGTGCCGGTGGACGATTCAGCCGCAACCGCGGCAGCCAATTCCTCTCGTGGAATTCCTGGCTGCGGTGTTATCTTAAAACAGGCCAGCAGGTCGGTTTCCTTCGGCGTGTAATCGGGCTCCCAATAGGTTTCCCGATAATCCTTTACGCCAGCGTTATAAGTTTTTGCCATGAGTGTTCCCCGCCTGTGTCGGTCAAATTAGCGAATCATTCCCGCATGGAATAATGATTTCGATGTAGCGAATATAGATGGTTTGCTGTATAAATACTATTCACAGTTTTTGATCATTTTGATAAGCTTTTACTTATACTCATGAATATCACCTTTCGCCAGCTTAAAGTATTTAGCGAAGTAGCCCGGCAACAAAGTTTTACGCGGGCATCACGCGCTTTGTTTTTGACTCAACCCGCTGTTTCCATGCAGGTCAAGCAGCTCGAACAAACGGTTGGCCTGCCATTGTTCGAAAAACAGGGAAAGCAGTTCAGCCTGACCGATGCGGGCGAAGAAATCCATCAGCTCAGTAATAGTATTTTACAACAGCTGGAGGAAACCGAATACCACCTCGAACAAATTGCCAGCGGGCACCATGGAAAACTCAGGCTCGCAGTCGCCACCACGGTAGCAACCGTCGCCACGCGCCTGATGGCCAGGTTCAGGGAGCAAAACCCCTCGCTGGGCCTGCATTTTACCGTGACCAACCGCGACGGCCTGATCCACCTGTTGCAAAGCAATGAAACGGATCTGGTCATCATGGGTAAGCCACCCGAGGGCCTGCAACTGGAATGGCAGAAATTTATGGCCAATCCGCTGGTGGTAATTGCTTCTCCCGACCACGCGCTATGCGACACGGATAAACCGGTTAGTTTGAAAAGACTGTTCCAGCACAATTTCATCCTGCGTGAACCCAGTTCCGGAACGCGGCTTGCTGTCGAGCGTTTTATCAATTCCAGGGGTATATTATTAAATTCCAGTATGGAGATGAATAGCAACGATGCGATCAGACAATCGGTAGCAGAAGGGCTGGGGCTCGGCGTGGTATCGCTTCATACCATCGAAGACGAGTTGAAACAGGGGCGGCTGAAACTCGTCGACTGCGTAGGCTTTCCGATCATGCGGTCCTGGTACCTGGTTCAACGCCAGGGCAAAAGATTGTCACCGCTTGGTGAACGATTTAAATCTTATATTTTAAAGCAGGCCAAAAGCATTTCGCACGGGCATTAGCGCCCCGACCGCGGAAATACCTGGCGTAATCCCGGGTAATAAGGCCAATAAACGGTCAAGTCCGGAAATTACCGACCTTTCGGACTTGTTCTAACCGCGCTTCAGGTTATAATCGCGCGCCTTTGCCTGATAACCATTTTTAACATGCCGTCCAGTAGCCGAACAACCCTTCGCAATATCGCCATCATCGCTCACGTCGATCATGGCAAAACCACGTTGGTCGATCAGTTGCTGAGACAGTCGGGGACGCTCGACTCACGCGCCGACAGACAGGAGCGCGTGATGGATTCTAACGATCTGGAAAAAGAACGCGGCATTACGATCTTATCCAAGTGTACCGCGATTAACTGGCATCATCCAGAGCATAACCAGATCTATAGGATCAATATCGTCGACACCCCGGGGCACGCAGATTTTGGTGGTGAAGTCGAGCGCGTGCTGTCGATGGTTGATTCGGTACTGTTGCTGGTCGATGCGGTCGATGGACCGATGCCGCAGACACGCTTTGTCACACAAAAAGCCTTCGCGATGGGTTTCACCCCTGTCGTCGTGGTGAATAAAATCGATCGTCCAGGCGCCCGGCCCGACTGGGTGATCGACCGGGTATTCGACCTGTTTGATCAACTCGGCGCAAACGACCGGCAACTCGATTTTCCGATTATTTATGCCTCGGCCTTAAATGGTTATGCAGCCCTGGAAGATAATGTCTGCGACGGTGACATGAGCCCATTATTCAATGCCATCATCGAATACGTATCGCCCCCACAGGTTGAAATAGATGGCCCCTTTCAAATGCAAATCTCCAGCCTCGACTATGACAGTTACAAGGGTGTACTGGGCATAGGGCGTATCACGCGCGGGCGCGTCAAGCGTAATACCGCAGTCAAAATTATCGGCTCTGATAACCGCATTCGCGATGGCCGCATGATGCAGATTTTCGGCTTTAACGGGCTCGAGCGGCTGGAAACCGAATCGGCGAAGGCCGGTGACATCATTGTTTTCTCGGGGATCGAGGAGCTTTATATTTCAGATACGCTTTGCGACCGAAACCATGTCGAGGTGCTACCGGCACTAAGCATCGACGAACCCACGGTAAACATGACCTTCAGCGTGAATAACTCACCATTTTCCGGAAGAGATGGAAAGTACCTGACTTCGCGTCAGATCGACGAGCGCCTGCAGCGCGAATGCCTGCATAATGTGGCTTTGCGTGTCGAACAACTGGGTGATGCAGACAGGTTCAGAGTTTCGGGGCGGGGAGAATTACACCTCGGAATCCTGATCGAAAATATGCGCCGCGAGGGATTTGAATTATCGGTTTCCCGGGCGGAAGTGATTCTCAGGGAAATCGACGGCAAGCTATGTGAACCCTACGAACAACTCACGGTCGATGTCGAAGAGCAATATCAGGGCGCGGTTATGGAAGCGCTCGGTAGTCGCAAAGCCGCGCTAAACAACATGATGTCGGACGCCAGAGGCCGGGTGCGTCTCGACTACGTCGTTCCGTCGCGTGGCCTGATCGGATTTCAGGCCGAGTTTATGACGCTGAGTTC
>JBGMRM010000168.1:3606-5140 GCA_048061415.1 Gammaproteobacteria bacterium
TCGTTCCGTCGCGTGGCCTGATCGGATTTCAGGCCGAGTTTATGACGCTGAGTTCGGGTACTGGATTGCTGTACCATGTATTTGACCACTATGGCCCCAGAATTAGAGGAGACATCGGTCAGCGCAAAAATGGAGTGTTGATTTCCAGCGCTACCGGTAAGGCCCTGGCTTATGCTCTTTTTAATCTGCAGGATCGCGGACGCCTGATGGTTGGACATGCCGAAGAAGTGTACCAGGGGATGGTGGTTGGTATTCACAGCCGTACCAATGATCTAGTTGTCAATCCGCTGAAAGCCAAACAGCTCACCAATATCCGCGCCGCCGGCACCGATGAAAACCTGGTCCTGACCAGACCGGTCCGCTTGACGCTGGAGCAGGCGCTCGAATTTATCGACGATGACGAACTGGTGGAAGTCACGCCAAAAAATATTCGAATTCGCAAAAAGTATCTGCTCGAACACGAACGAAAACGCGCCAGCCGAAGTAGCGCTGCCTAACAGATTACTTTTCTCGCCAGCTAGCTACTATCAACGCTTCCGCCGGGGTTTCATCCCGCTTGACAACCAAAGTGAAGACGCCATTATAATGGGCGCTCAAAACACACGGCAAATAGTGGCAACAGCGTAATGGTGAATTATTTTCTTAAGCTAAAATCCTGGGAATTATTTTTGATGATCGTGCTACCACTGGCGCTTTCATATTTTATTGGCCTCGAATTGAACGCCCCCTGATCGGCAGCATCGTACTCTTTATGGCGCTACAAAAAATTCACAATGCCGACTAGCTACTTCGCTTATGGTTCCAACATGGCCAGTCACCGGCTGTTATATCGCATACCCGAGGCGAAAGAAGTCGCTACCGCGATGCTGCCAGGACACCGGCTGAGCTTTCGGAAAAACGATAACGGTGAATCGGGTAAATGCGATATAGAAATGACCGGCAACCAGTCAGACCGTGTCCACGGTGTGGTTTATCAATTTCCCAACCGCGAGAAGGTAGTACTTGACTGGTACGAAGGACTGGGAGTTGGGTATAACGACAAACTGGTCGAGGTCGCGACCGGTACGGGTGAAATCCTTTCAGTGCTTACCTACTATGCACTCCAGATCGACGAGAGCATGCTCCCCTACCACTGGTATAAGAGCCACGTATTACGCGGAGCGATCGAACATCAACTACCGGCAGATTACATCTCCCTGATCGAAGCGACACAGTCGAAGCGGGATCCAGACTATATTCGAAGTGAGCAGGAACTGGCAATTTATGCCTGAGGAAATTCCGATCAATTCGTGAACAAGAAAAAAATTCTCGTATTCCAGCACATGCCATCGCAGAATCCTGGCATATTTCGAGAACTGGCCGACACACGGGCTGTCGAGTTTTGCGAAATCGACCTGCACGCCGGAGACTCCATTCCCGACATTCAGAAGTTCGACGCAATCTGGGCGATGGGTGGCTCAATGAATGTCTGGCAGGAACGGGAATACCCCTGGTTGATCGAAGAGAAACGCGCAATACGCGACGCTGTCAGCAC
>JBGMRM010000169.1:0-5120 GCA_048061415.1 Gammaproteobacteria bacterium
AGTCTCTCCTTTCGCACCATTATATTCAGGAATATTAATCGATCAGGTGTAAATCGGCCGGCTCCCGGCCTCCCTTTATCGAATATCACGAGATTTCATCATGCAAGTATCTATAGAAACCCTTGAAGGTCTTGAGCGTAGAATGACGGTTCAGGTTCCCTCCGACACGGTAGCCCAGGCTGTCGAGAAAAAACTGAGGGATTTGAGTAAAACTGTGCGTATAGACGGCTTTCGTCCTGGCAAGGTGCCCTTAAAAGTGGTACAGCAAAAATATGGTGTTCCGGTCCGCCAGGAAGTGATCGGTGATGTGATCGAATCGTCCTACCGTGAAGCCATCACCCAGGAGAAAGTGCGGCCTGCTGGTATGCCGAATATCGAATCGATCGATTCGGAAGGAAAAGAAGAAGTCTCTTACACTGCAACTTTTGAAGTTTATCCTGAAATAGATCAACTTAATCTGGAGTCCATCAAAATAGAACGCAAGCTAGCCGAAGTGGGTGATGCAAACCTCGAAGCGATGCTGCAAAAACTACGCAATCAAAGCAAGGAATGGTCGGAAGTGAGCCGCGCAGCGAAGCAGGGCGATCAGGTACAGGTTGACTTCGAAGGCCGCGTCGATGGTGAATTGTTCGAAGGTGGGGCTGGCAAGGATATGTCGGTAGAGATCGGTGCGGGTCAAATGCTGAAGGATTTCGAAACGGGTCTCGAGGGTATCTCGGCAGGTGAAGAAAAGCTAATCACGCTTACTTTCCCCAAAGATTATCACGGTGTGGACGTAGCTGGAAAAAAGGCCGAATTCAAACTGAAAGCGACGCGCGTCTCCGAAGCGAAATTACCCGATATCGATGAAGAATTCGCCAAAAAATTTGGTATAGAAGACGGTGACCTGGAAAAATTTCGCGCCGATGTCAGGGCCAATATGGTAAAAGAACTATCGCAAAGATTAAAATCACAAATCAGGAATGCGGTGATGGATGGCTTGCTCGAAGAGAATCAGATCATAGCGCCATCGGCTTTGGTGGCAGAAGAAGTCAAGTCCCTGAAAATGCAGGCTGCCCAGCGCATGGGCAAGGACATGGATTCATTCGATGACTCGAGTCTACCCGACGATCTATTCAGGGAAGAAGGCCGAAAAAGGGTTCAGCTAGGGTTACTGGTAAACGAAGTGGTCAAGAGCGAAAATATCGAACTCGATTCGTCGTTACTGGAAACAAGCCTGAATGAATTGGCGGTATCCTATGAACAGCCCGAACAGGTCAAGGAATATTATCGGCATAACCAGGAGGCGCGCGCAAATCTCGAAGCTATGGTGCTTGAAGAGCAGGTGGTCAATCTTATTTTGGATAAGGCCACGGTGACCGATAAACAGTCGAGTTTCGAAGAATTGATGAATAGCACCAGTTAACAACCGGAATAATTAATGAGCGAATATAACATCACTGCAGGAATAAATTCTATGCATCCGCAATGGGATAACACCCGGGCCAATCTGGTACCGATGGTGGTGGAGCAGTCGGCACGGGGCGAAAGGGCATACGATATTTACTCGCGCCTGCTGAAAGAGCGAGTCATATTCGTGGTCGGTCCGATCGAGGATCACATGGCAAATTTAATCGTTGCTCAGTTATTGTTTCTTGAATCGGATAATCCAGATAAAGATATCTCGCTTTATATCAACAGTCCGGGCGGAGCGGTCAGCGCGGGGTTGGCAGTATATGACACGATGCAGTTTATAAAACCAGACGTGAGCACGCTTTGCACCGGTCAGGCAGCCAGCATGGGCGCTATTTTACTCGCCGGTGGTTGTACCGATAAGCGCTATGGGTTACCACATTCCCGCGTAATGATTCATCAGCCGATGGGTGGGTTTCAGGGCCCGGCTACCGATATTGAAATTCATGCCAGGGAGATTCTCGCGGTACGGGAGCGCCTCAACAAGATTCTCGCTCGGCATACTGGAAAAAAAGAAGATGAAATTGCCAAGGATACCGAGCGCGACAACTTCATGAGCGCCGAAGAATCGGTCGAATACGGTATTATTGATGAAGTGTTAACGACGCGTGCCGAACCGGAAGACAATGTAAAAAAGTGATTTTATCGGTTGTGCTGGTCGGGATGGTTTACTATGATCAACACTTACCCAGTTCTGGAGCGCAGGTAGAGAGATTTTGTTCTGGCGCGTTAGCCGCGCAGGGTTTTTTAGCCGGATAATTAGCATCTAAGATATTGTTTTTTAAAGAAATATAGATTACATTATGCATAATGGCGCCCCGAAAATAATCGGTGAATGGTTAAGATGAAATTGAGAATTCGGTATTTATTATGAGTGACGACAAGTCTAATAATAAAGACGAGAAACTGCTATATTGCTCTTTTTGCGGAAAGAGTCAGCATGAAGTCAGGAAGTTAATTGCGGGACCCTCCGTTTTTATTTGTGACGAATGTGTCGATCTCTGTATCGATATTATCAGGGAGGAAATTCAGGAAAAAAATGAAGATTCTGAAAATAAACTACCGATTCCGCATGAGATATTCGACGTACTCGACGAATATGTTATAGGCCAGGACCGCGCCAAAAAAGTGCTGTCGGTAGCCGTATACAACCACTACAAGCGCCTCGAAGTAGGCCATATCAAAGACGATATAGAGCTATCGAAGAGTAATATCTTGCTGATAGGCCCGACTGGCTCCGGCAAGACATTGTTAGCTGAGACCCTGGCGCGCATGTTAAACGTTCCGTTTGCCATTGCGGACGCGACAACGCTTACCGAAGCAGGCTATGTCGGCGAGGACGTAGAAAACATCATCCAGAAACTCCTGCAAAAATGTGATTATGATGTTGAAAAAGCACAGACCGGTATTGTCTACATCGATGAAATAGACAAAATTTCACGAAAATCCGATAACCCGTCGATAACTCGGGATGTATCCGGGGAAGGCGTGCAACAGGCGTTGCTGAAATTAATCGAAGGCACCATTGCCTCGGTACCGCCGCAGGGGGGCAGGAAGCATCCACAACAGGAATTTTTGCAGGTAGATACCGGTAAGATTTTGTTTGTCTGCGGCGGCGCTTTCGCCGGGCTCGATAAGGTCATCCTGGATCGCTCGGAAAAAGGAGGCATTGGATTTGGAGCCCGGGTGAAGAGTAAGGAACAGCAAGACCTGTTTGGTGAAATCATCTGCCAGGTAGAACCGGAAGATTTGATTAAATACGGCCTGATCCCCGAGTTTGTCGGCCGCCTGCCCGTTGTTGCGACGCTTGAAGAACTCGACGAAGATGCATTAGTGAGGATTCTGACCGAACCAAAAAATGCGATCACCAAGCAATACGAAAAGATGTTTGAAATCGAGGGCTGTGAAATCGAGTTTCGCCCCGAATCGCTGAAATCGGTTGCCAAGAAAGCCATGGCCAGGAAAACCGGAGCCCGGGGTTTACGCACCATACTCGAAAATACCCTGCTCGAAATTATGTATGATCTGCCGGCAATGGAAAATGTCAGCAAAATCGTGGTCGACGCGGCGGTAATCGAAGGGAATGCGCAACCCTATATCATCTATGAAGGTGGTGATATGCAACGCGTAGCTTCGGACGAATAAGTCGTCTGTAATATAAAGTGATGACGCCCGTAGTCTGGGTTGAATTGGGTAGTACCAGACCCATATAGACCAGTAGTCTATCCATACATACCTGGCTTGATAGACTATAATATACCCTGCTATCGAGGCATTTATGTCAGATTTCCCAGACACACCACAAGCTGAAACCCCTAGCCGGCAACTGATCCCGGTTTTACCGCTGCGCGATGTAGTCGTGTATCCCCACATGGTGATCCCACTGTTCGTGGGTCGAGAAAAATCTATTCTTGCACTCGAAGCCGCGATGGCCGACAACAAGAAGATTTTATTGTTGGCGCAAAAAAATGCCGAGGTTGATGACCCGGCGCAAAATGACCTGTATCAAATCGGTACACTCTCAACCATCCTGCAGATGCTTAAATTACCCGATGGGACCATCAAGGTGCTTGTCGAAGGTGGCGAGCGGGTGCTGGTGGACAGCATTCTGGAAACGAATGAGTATTTCTCTGCCTCGACGCAGGTGCTGGAAAAATCGGTACTGGTAGATGATCGTGAAGCCGAAGTTTTGCTTCGCTCGGTTCTGAACCTGTTCGACCAGTATGTCAAGCTCAATAAAAAAGTACCCCCGGAAATTTTAACCTCGTTGTCGGGTATCGACGACCCCAGTCGGCTTGCCGATACGATCGCGGCGCATATGTCGCTGAAACTGGACGAAAAACAGGAAATTCTCGAGATTCAAAACCCGCGTGAACGCATAGAGCACATCATGAGCAAGATCGAGGGTGAAATCGAGTTGATGCAGATTGAAAAGCGCATCCGTGGCCGCGTTAAACAGCAAATGGAAAAGAGTCAGCGGGAATACTATTTGAATGAACAGATGAAAGCCATTCAGAAAGAACTGGGCGATATGGATGACGCGCCAAACGAGGTCGAAGATCTGCAAAATAAAATCGAACAGTCAGGGATGCCAAAAGACGCCCGGGAGAAGGCCGATTCTGAGCTGAACAAGCTCAAAATGATGTCGCCCATGTCGGCTGAAGCGACCGTTGTGCGAAATTATATCGACTGGCTGGTGAGTGTACCCTGGAAGACCCGCTCTAAAATCCGGCGCGACCTGTCTCAGGCCGAACAGGTGCTGGAAGAAGATCATTACGGTTTGGACAAGGTCAAGGAGCGTATTCTCGAATATCTGGCTGTACAGCAGCGTGTGCGCAAGCTCAAGGGGCCAATACTCTGTTTGGTGGGACCTCCCGGTGTGGGTAAGACGTCGGTCGGCCGGTCTATAGCGCGCGCTACCAATCGAAAGTTTTCGCGTATGTCGCTGGGCGGTGTGCGCGACGAGTCGGAAATTCGCGGGCACAGGCGCACCTATATCGGGTCAATGCCGGGCAAAATTATTCAGAATTTGTCCAGGGTGAAGGTGAGAAATCCATTATTCCTGCTCGACGAAATTGACAAGATGGCGATGGATTTCCGCGGTGACCCTGCTTCCGCATTGCTGGAGGTTCTCGATCCCGAGCAAAATCACACCTTCGCCGATCATT
>JBGMRM010000170.1:0-5114 GCA_048061415.1 Gammaproteobacteria bacterium
GCAGTTTCACCTACTACAAAAATAATCAGTTCTCTATCTTTGTCGGTGGCAGGTGTCCTGGCGTCTAAACCAATTTTCTGGACCGGCCTGGCTGCGCTTTCATAATATTTACTCACATAACTTGCCATAGAGACGATATAAAATGTCGGGTTGGCATAAAACCTGAGCGGCTTATGCTCCCGGAAAAAAGAGGCATAAAAACCTCCGGAAGTAAGCAACCTTTATCTATTCTCAACTCGGACAGGACAGCCTTATTCGGATTATGGATTTGCCAGTATTTGGCAGAGAAATGTGAGGGGACACTAAAAGCCAATGTGATCAAGGAAAGATCCACAGATCACGATTTAAGAGGTAAGACAGGAAGTGATACGGACATACAGCATGCGGTCGAATTATTGGGCCATGCTGATAAGAAAGTTACCCAGGATCATTACCGGCGAAAACCGGAAAAAGGCAGGCCAGCATAGTAAATATTTTGGAAAGTGTATGTTTTTTGGAATGCGTCTAGCTGTTCGGTTATCAAGGGTGCTGTAAATTCTTGATAGATATAAGGAAATTGGCTCCCCGGCCCGGGCTCGAACCAGGGACCCATTGATTAACAGTCAATTGCTCTACCAACTGAGCTACCGGGGAATAGAGGCTGCGTATACTAAATGATCCAAAATAATACGGCAACCAAATTTGCCTCGGGAATCGCTAATCCGCCTCGAAAACCTGTTTAATGCGCACCATCGCATTTTCCAGGTTTTGCATGCTGGTCGCGAAGGATATACGCATATATCCATCGGCCCCGAACGCCGACCCCGGAACCAGCGCGACACCCACCTCGTCGAGTAACAGGTTCGCCACCTCGACATCCGAATTGATATCGTCGCGGGCGTCGATAAAGTCCTGGATACAGGGGAAACTGTAAAAGGTTCCATCCGATTCGAGGCAGCGAATATGGCGTGTCGCATTCAGCGACGAAACCACGAAATCGTGGCGTTTCCTGAATTCTGCGACCATAGCGCGCACGCAGGCCTGATCGCCATTCAAAGCCGCGACCGAGGCGGCCTGCGAAACCGAACAGGGGTTAGAAGTGCTCTGCGACTGGATTTTTTTCATCGCCTTGATGATATCCGCCGGTCCGGCGGCGTAACCGATGCGCCAGCCGGTCATCGCATAAGCCTTGGACACCCCGTTTAATACCATGCAGCGCGGGTGGAGCGCTTCGCAGGCGTTGACGATATTGCAGAATTTCGCATCACCCCAGATGATGTGTTCGTACATATCGTCGGTAACGACCAGGATATCGGGGTGTCGAAGCAGAACCTCTGCAATAGCCGCCAGTTCCGCCTTCGAATAAGCAGCGCCGCTGGGGTTTGATGGGCTATTCAAAACCAGCATTCGGGTCTTCGGTGTGATCGCGGCCGCGAGCATTGCGGGCGTGATTTTCAATCCGGTGTCGAGGCCTGTTTCAATAATAATGGGCAGGCCTGCGGCCAATAACACCATATCGGGGTAGGATACCCAGTAGGGGGCCGGGATCAGGACTTCATCGCCCGCATCGATCACGGCCTGGCACAAGTTATAAAAACTTTGCTTACCCCCGCTGGACACCAGGATCTGGTCGAGTTGGTAAATAAAACCATTGTCGCGCGCGAATTTGTCGACGATGGCCTGTTTCAGCTCGATCGTCCCATCCACCGCGGTATATTTTGTCTGGCCCTGCCTGATCGCCTCGATGGCGGCATGCTTGATATGTTCAGGCGTGTCAAAGTCGGGTTCGCCTGTGCCCAGCCCGATGATATCGCGGCCCTGTGCGCGAAGCTGGCTAGCCAAATTTGAAACTGCTAAAGTGGGGGATGGTTTTATCGCGCAAACGCGCCTGGAAAGGTCGTTAAACACTGCGGTCTCTGGGTTTTAAAGAGAGCCAAGAATATACAATGCAGGGGCTGGGTGTAAAGACCCCGCTGGTAGTAATCGGGATAATTTATTTCAATGAGTAAGAAATTCCAGCTGGTGACCGATTATGAGCCAACCGGGGATCAGCCCGCGGCGATCGAACAACTGGTCGAAGGAATCAGCGATGGCCTGACGCACCAGACGCTGCTGGGTGTCACCGGTTCGGGGAAGACTTTTACCGTGGCCAACGTAATCCAGCGGCTCGGGCGCCCCGCGATCATCATGGCGCACAATAAAACCCTGGCAGCCCAGCTATACGGCGAGATGAAGGAATTCTTCCCGCATAACTCGGTACAGTATTTTGTTTCCTATTACGATTATTATCAGCCGGAAGCCTATGTTCCAGCCTCCGATACCTTTATCGAAAAAGATGCATCGATCAACGAGCACATCGAGCAGATGCGCCTGTCGGCGACCAAGTCTTTATTCGAACGGCACGATACGGTTATCGTCGCGTCGGTGTCTGCGATCTACGGATTAGGAGACCCGGAGTCCTATCTGAAAATGTTGCTGCATGTTGTCGTCGGCGATGAAATCGATCAACGCAGTATTTTACGCCGGCTCGCCGAGTTGCAGTACCGGCGCAATGATATCGACCTGAAAAGGGGGACCTACCGGGTGCGGGGTGAAGTGATCGATATCCATCCGGCGGATTCCGAACGTGAAGCCGTGAGGATAGAGTTATTCGATACCGAGGTCGATAAAATCAGCCTGTTCGACCCGCTCACCGGCGAAATCAACCGCAGCGTGAAACGCACGACGATTTATCCGAAAACGCACTACGCCACCCCGCGGGAAACGATTCTCGGCTCGCTCGAAGCGATTAAACAGGAGTTGCGGGAACGGCTCGAAGTGCTCAATCGTAATAATAAACTGGTCGAGGCGCAGCGCCTGGAGCAGCGCGTCAATTACGATATAGAAATGATGCGCGAACTGGGCTATTGCAGCGGTATCGAAAATTACAGCCGGTTTTTATCGGGGCGTGAAGTCGGCGAACCACCACCGACGCTGTTCGATTACCTGCCGCACGACTGCCTGCTGTTTATCGACGAAAGTCACGCCTCGGTTCCGCAAATAGGGGGCATGTACCGCGGCGATCGCTCGCGCAAGGAAACGCTGGTCGAATATGGTTTTCGTTTGCCCTCGGCGCTCGATAACCGTCCATTGCGGTTTGACGAATTCGAGCGCATGTCGCCACAGACAATTTTCGTTTCTGCCACGCCGGGTGACTATGAGAAAAAGTTGAGCGGTGCGATAGCCGACCAGGTCGTGCGCCCGACCGGTCTGGTCGATCCAGCGCTTGAAGTGCGCCCGGCCACGACCCAGGTCGACGATGTGTTATCGGAGATTAATAAACGCGTAGAATGCTCGGAGCGGGTGTTGATTACCACGCTCACCAAGCGCATGGCAGAAGATTTGACCGACTACCTGGACGAACACGGTGTCCGCGTACGCTACCTGCATTCCGATATAGACACGGTCGAACGCATGGAAATAATCCGCGACCTCAGGCTCGGCGAATTCGATGTGCTGGTAGGAATAAACCTGCTGCGCGAAGGGCTCGATATGCCGGAAGTATCGCTGGTCGCCATTTTGGATGCGGACAAGGAGGGGTTTTTACGCTCGGACCGCGCATTGATTCAAACCATCGGCCGTGCGGCGCGAAATATTAATGGCAAGGCGATTCTTTATGCGGACCGGGTGACCGGATCGATGCAACGCGCGATCGACGAAACCGACCGGCGCCGGGAAAAACAGCTTGCTTACAACCGGGCGCATAAAATTACCCCCAGGGGTATACAGAAAACAGTGACCGATGTGATGGATATCGGCTATGCGAGCGCGTCGAACCAGCGCATTCGCCGCGTCGATAAGGTCGCCGAGCGGACACGCGAGTACCAGCAGCTCAGTACCAAACAACTGGAATCACTTTTACGAAAACTGGAAAAGCGTATGTACGAACATGCCCGTAACCTCGAATTCGAAGAGGCCGCGCAAGTCAGGGACGATATCCACGAGATCAGGGAAAGATACTTTAAAAAATTACCCGACGCGATAGAGACCGTCTGAGCGGGTATCCTGACCCAACAAAAAATAATATAAATCCATCATTCAGGCACCCAACTACCGTGATTCCGGCCCCCGAGCCGGAGCCGAAATTTTATAAGCCACATCGGGTCTAAATTTTGACTGAATTGACCAGTGTGCGCAGATTATCCAACGAATGTGCATCTGACTCGCCACGCCCATATTTAATCGAGTTATACAGCTCGATAACCATCGACACCCGATCCTTTGATTGCAACTCGCTGGCCTCCACCCGTTCGAAAAATGCCCGTGTATCTTCCGAGGGCTGCTTTTCCAGCCCATATTTTTTCATCTTCTTCAGAAGGCGGTTGAGGTAAATTTCATAAGCTTCGGGTTTACCGGGGCGCTCCCTGTACCAGCTAAGCAGCCAGTATAAACCCGAGATCGATAACATCATCAATACCAGCGCAAATACCATGTCACCCCAGTCTTCGATCCCAAGGTCGAGTTTGCTTAGGAAATTTCTTTGCTTGCGCTCATCGTAATTTAAAACCCAGTTGTTCCAGCTATACTGGAGGTTGTCCCAGCTGTACAGCAGATTTCCAAATAATGGGTTTCTTTGCTGGATTTGAAAACTGGATATCTCGTCCTTCAGGGCTTCATCCAGTCCCTGTTCGATGCGGCTCGGCGATACCGCGGCCGTGGGGTCGACTCGAATCCAGCCCTTGCCCTCAATCCAGACTTCGTTCCAGGCGTGCGCATCCGACTGGCGCACGATCAGGTAATTGCCAAGCTGGTTGAATTCGCCACCCTGATAACCCGCGACAATTCGGGTTGGAATCCCTGCGGCACGCATCAGCAGTGCGAAGCTGCCGGCATAGAGCTCGCAAAATCCGCGTTTGCTTTCGAACAGAAAATTATCGAGGACGTTGTCACGATACACAGGTGGTTTGAGGGTATAAATGTAATTTTGACTACGATACATTTCCATCACCCAGCCCACGATTTCTTCCGGATTGTCGTAATCCTTAGCCAGTTTTCGACCCAGGGCAATGGTTCGAAGATTGCGGTCTTCAGGAAAATAGAGTGCCTGTTCAAGATAGTCCGCCGACTCCGAGAGCCCTATCTGGTAGTAGGAAGCC